>JAFEGX010000072.1 GCA_018239675.1 Verrucomicrobiota bacterium | reverse complement strand
GGTGTCCCACGAGCTCGCGAGCGGCGAATACGCCCGGCGGCGGGCCGCCTGCGAGCAGGCCGCCCGCCGCCTGCGCGTGCCTTCGCTGCGCCACATCGCAACCGGCGATCTTGAGGCGGCGCTCGCCCAGCCGGGCTTGACCGACGCCATGAGGCGCTGCGTGCGTCACGTCGTGGCCGAGAACGACCGCACCCAACGCTGCGTCGCGGCCCTCCGCGCCGGCGATTTTCAGGCGGCCGGCGCCCTGCTCAACGCCAGCCACGCCTCGTTGCGCGACGACTACCGCGTCAGCTGCCCCGAACTCGACCTGATTGCCGCGACCGCGCAGCGGCAGCCCGCGGTCGCCGGCTGCCGCATGACCGGCGGCGGCTTCGGGGGTTCGTGCGTGGCGCTGGTGCGCCGGCTCGAAGCCGCGGCCGTGATGGAAGCGGTCGCCGACGTCTTTTCCAAGACCTACCACCGTCGCCCGGCCTCGTTTGTCACCTCCGCCGCCGCGGGCGCACACCTGACCCGCCTGTGACCGAATTCACCGCCAACGGCACCCTGCTCCCGCACCGCCGCCGCAATCCGCTGACGGGCGAGTGGGTCCTCTGTTCGCCCCACCGCGCCGGCCGTCCCTGGCAAGGTCAGCGCGAAACGGAAAGCCCGGCCTCGCGTCCGGCGTACGACCCGACCTGCTACCTGTGCGCCGGCAATCGCCGCGCCGGCGGCGAGCTCAATCCCCCGTACCGCGACACCTTCGTGTTTGAGAACGACTTTCGCGCCCTGCTCGACGAGGAGGTCGCGGCCGGCGCCCCGCCCTCACCGCTGTTTGAAGCGCGGCCCGTGCGCGGCACCTGCCGCGTGATGTGTTTCTCGCCGCGGCACGATCTCACCCTCGCGCGCCTGGCTCCTCCCGGGCTCGTGCGGGTCATCACCACCTGGCAGGAACAGTCGGCCGAACTCGGCCTGCGTTACCGCTGGGTCCAGGTCTTCGAGAACAAGGGCGCCATGATGGGGTGCTCCAATCCTCATCCCCACGGCCAGATCTGGGCGCTCGACACGCTGCCGACGCTTCCGGCGCTGGAGGACGAACATCAACGCCGCTATGCCGACGCCCACGGGCGGCCTCTGCTCCTGGACTATGCCGAAGCCGAACTCCGCAGCACGGAGCGGCTGGTCTGCCAGAATGACGAATGGATTGCCGTGGTGCCATTCTGGGCCACCTGGCCATTCGAGACCCTGCTGCTGCCGCGCACCGCCGTCAGGCGCCTGCCCGAGCTTGGAGCTGCGCAGGTGGAGTCTCTCGCCCAAATCCTGCGCGACCTTCTCCGTCGCTACGACGCGTTGTTCCAGATCGATTTTCCCTACTCGATGGGCTGGCACGGCGCGCCATTCGACCGCGAGCCCAACCATCACTGGCAGCTGCACGCCCACTTCTATCCTCCGCTGCTTCGCTCGGCGACCGTCAAGAAATTCATGGTCGGCTTCGAAATGCTCGGGGAATCGCAGCGAGACATCACCCCGGAGGCGGCGGCCGCCCGGCTCCGCGACATCCAAATCGGCAACCCCACCACAGCATGAAACTTATCGTTACCGGCGGCGCCGGTTATATCGGCAGCGTTGCCACTGAGGTCCTCGTGCGCCAGGGGCATTCGGTCCTCGTCTTCGACAATTTGCAGCAGGGACATGAAGCCGCCATCGAGCCCGGCGCGCGCTTCGTGCGCGGCGACTTGCGCGAATCTGGAGCGATCGCCCAGGCCATCCGCGAGTTCGAGCCGGATGCCGTCATGCACTTCGCCGCGAATTCGCTCGTCGGCGATTCAATGCGCGACCCCTTTGCCTATCTGGGCGACAATGTCGTCGCTGCGCTGAACCTTCTGCGCGCGATGGACGCCCATGGCGTCAGGCGAATCATCCTGTCGTCGACCGCCAACTTGTTTGCCGATCCCTTGAAGGTGCCCATCACCGAGGACGAGCGCATCATCCCGGGCAGCCCCTACGGCGAATCGAAGGGAATAATCGAACGGACCCTTTATTGGCTGTCGGTGACCCGTGGCTTCCGGTACGCGTGCCTGCGTTACTTCAACGCCGCCGGTGCCACCGAGACCCACGGCGAAGACCACAATCCCGAGCTCCATCTCATCCCGCTCATCCTCAAGGTGGCGCTCGGGCAGCGCGACAAGATCGCGGTTTTTGGCACGGACTATCCGACGCCGGACGGGACCTGCATTCGCGACTACATTCATGTGGAGGACCTGATCGATGCGCATCTCCGGGCATTGCAGGCGCTGGACCGGGGAAACTGCATTTATAATCTCGGAAACGGGACCGGATTCTCTGTCCGCCAGGTGATCGCCGCCGCCGAGCAGATCACTGGACGCAAGATCGCCTGCGACGTCGCCCCGCGTCGTCCCGGTGACCCGGCCGTGCTCATTGCCGGGAGTGAACGCATCCGCCAAGAGCTGCAGTGGCGTCCCAAACACACCAGCATCGAAACGATTGTTGGCAGCGCTTGGGCCTGGCACTCGCGTTTTCCCCACGGTTACGGCCGCAATTCACTGTAGGCCCAACCCATCGGTAGTTCTGGCGCAGCGCGTCCCGGCCCGCCACGCTGGCTTGCCCCGCCCCTGTGCGTTCGAACGGCTGTCCTGCCCACGTGAGAAACCTCTCGCCGCGCCTCAACCGCTGCCGCTCCGGCCTGTGCGCCGTCATGGTGCTCGTCGTCGGCCTCTTTGCCTCGGTCGCCTGCAGCCCGACCACCGCCGAGCCGGTCCGTCCCCCGGGCATCGCCGAAGCCGTGGATCAGTGTTCCGAGTCCTGCCAGCGATGCCACGCCACCGAGTATTCCGCCTGGGCGGGAACCGACCACGCGCGCGCCAATCGGGTCATCTCCGAACAGGATCGCCCGGCCTTTGACCGGACGGAACCGATCGACGTCGGCGGGTCTCGCTTCGATCTTGCCTGGAAGGACGGCCGACCCCGCATGGTCGAGCACCGCGCAAACGACGCGGCCATCGCCCACACGCCGGAGTTCGCCTTGGGCGCGCGCCCATTCTGGCAGCCGGTCGTGCCCGCGCCCGGTGGCCGCTGGCAGCCCACCGATGCCGCGTATGATCCGGTTCACCAGGACTGGTTCAACATCTTCGGCGACGAGCACCGTCAACCCGGCGAGTGGGGACACTGGACCGGCCGGGGGATGAACTGGAACTCGATGTGCGCACCGTGTCACATGACCGGTTTCCGCAAGCACTACGAGTTGGCCTCGGACTCCTACCGGTCAACCTGGGTGGAGCACGGAGTCGGCTGCATCCAGTGCCACGGCCCCGTCAGCCAGGAGCACCGCAATCTCCCGGCCGGCACCCGTGCGCCGGACACCGAGGAGCCCTGCGGCGCCTTTGCGGCCAAGCGGGTCCGCGCGATGGAGACCTGCGCCCCATGCCACGCGCGCAATGAAAGCCTGACCCCCGAATTTCGCCCCGGCGAAGCCTACCTCGACCACTACCGTCCGACGCTGCCGGTCGACCCGCTGGATTTCTATCCCGACGGACAGCAACGCGGCGAGGTGTTCGACTGGACCTCGTTCCTGCTCAGTCGCATGGGGGGGCATGGCGGCGTGACGTGCCTCGACTGTCACGACGCCCACACCGGCAAGACCATCCTGCCCGTGGAAAACAACCTGTTGTGCCTGCGCTGCCATGTGTCGCCCGGCCTGAATGGTGCGCCAGCGATTGATCCGGCGGCCCATTCACACCACGCGGCGGGCAGCGCCGGCAGCCAGTGCGTCGCCTGTCACATGCCCACGACCACCTACATGCAGCGGGCGCCGCGGCACGACCATGGATTCACCAAACCCGATCCCCTCCTTACAAAGGAGCTGGGCATTCCGAACGCGTGCAACCGCTGTCACACCAGCCAAGACACAGATTGGGCCATCGCGCACGCCGAGGCCTGGTACGGAGCCAAGCTAGACTCCAGCCAGCGCGCCCGCACGCGCGTGGTCGCCGCCGCCCGGCGACGGGACCCGGCGGCCGTTGGAGGACTCGTGACCCAGCTGCGCCGCGAAGACATCGCCGCCTGGCGCGCGACCCTGCTGGATCTGTCCGCACCGTTCGTCGCCGGATCGCTCGAACTCACGGAGATCGCCCAGCACTCGCTCGGGGCCCAGAGTCCGCTGGAGCGCGCCAGTGCGGTCCGTCTGCTGGGCGCGCAGCCGGAGCTTGCCGATCGCATTCGGCCGCTGCTCAAGGATCCGGTCCGACTCGTCCGGATCAACGCCGAGTGGGCACTTTCGCCCTCCCTGCCTCCCGCCTCCGCCGAGCGGGCCGAGCTCGACGCCTATCTTGGACTGGAGCTGGACCAGCCCAGCGGGCAAGCGCGGCTCGCCCAGGACCTGGCCAACCGCGGCCGGTTTGATGCCGCCGAGCGCACTTTGCGCCGCGCTGCCGATTGGGATCCGCATTCGCCGGCGCTGCCCGACGCCCTGGGGTTCGTGTTGAGCGCCCAAGGCCGGCCCGCGGAGTCCGCGGCCGCCCTCCGCCGGGCGGCCGAGCTGCACCGGTCGGACTCCCAGTCCGCCTTTCGCGCCGCCCTCGAGTACGCCGAAGCCGGGCATCCTGCTGAAGCCGAGTCGTCCCTTCGTCTCGCCCTGCAGCGAGACCCCGCCTTTGCCCGCGCCTGGTACAACCTGGGACTGCTGCTCGCACAATCCAACCGTCTGGCCGAGGCAAGCGCGGCCCTGCGGCGAGCCGAGTCCCTCGAGCCCAGCAATCCGGACTATCCCTACGCCCTCGCGACCGTGCTGCTTCGCACCGGTGACCGTCAGGGGGCAGTCGAAGCCGCGCGCCGAACCCTCCAGCTGAATCCGAACCACGATGGCGCCCGCGCGATCGCAGAATAAATCCTTGTGGGATTGCGCGCCGCAGCCGGCACTGCGCCCCATGGCCTACCACTGGCCGACCTCGCCGGCAGTCGCGATGCAACGTGCTGTGCGCACGCGGTAGGACAGACCCGCCCAAACTGCCGGGCTCGCTGCCGGTGCAAAACGGGGCCGCTTTTTTGCTCGATTCGTGCGACCGGCGACCGTCGCGAATCAAGGCCGTAGGTGAAGCGTGCGGAAGCGCGGGCCAATGAAAAACCGCCCCGCAAGCTACTGCTCACGAGGCGGTTCAGAGTGGCGCGGCCATAGGGAGTCGAACCCCAAACCTCCAGATTCGTAGTCTGGCGCTCTATCCAGTTGAGCTATGGCCGCGTGAGGGTGCGAAAAAGCAGGGATTGGGAGCCGAGTGCAAGCGCGAAGTTAGCCTTCCGCCCGGCGCCAGTCGATCAGCTCAAGCTGAAGGAGTTTTCGGTCGTTGAAATGGTTCCAGGTCAGCTGGACGGCGAGGTCCAGCGGGACGCCGACGGGCGGCACGCGATGGCCGAGCTTCCACGCCACGCCGTGCAACCGGCGGCCGCGGCCGTTCTCCAGCACGAACCGGAAATGCTGCACCTTGAACACCTCCGGCGGCTGCCGCAGCACGACGCGGCTCACGCCGAACACCGGCTCGGGATTGCCCTGACCGTACGGGTGCAGCACCTCGAGCTCGGTCATCAGCTGCTCGGTGACCTGCCCGAGTTCGAGCCACGCCGACAGCACCAGCTCGCGCTGCGCGATGTCGCCACCGGCCTGGACGCGGATTGTCTCGGCGAATCGCTCGCGGAACGAGTCCAGCCGGGGCTTCTCGATCGCGATGCCGACCGCCATGGGATGACCGCCCCAGCTCGTCAGCTCGCCGCCGCAGATGGCAAGGATGTCCACCAGGCTCACGCCCTCGATGCTGCGGCCCGAGCCCTTGGCCAGCTCGCCCTCGTTGCCCAGCACGACGCAGGGACGGTTGTATTTCCGGGTCACGCGGCCGGCCACGATGCCGACCACGCCGGGATGCCAGTCCTCGCGGAACAGCACGATGCCGGGCGAGTCCGCGTAGTCGCGCTCGATGATGCGCTCGGCTTCCTCCGTGATCCGCCGCTCGATGTCCTGGCGCTCGCGATTGAAGGCGTCGAGCTGCCGGGCCGTCTCGGCACAGAAGGCCTGGTCCTCGCTCAACAGCAGGTCGACCGACAGGGCCGCGTCGGCCAGCCGGCCGGAGGCGTTGATGCGCGGCCCGAGGCGGAAGGAAATGTCGACCGGGTTGATGCCGTTGGCCGCCTTGACGCCCGCCACCTCCATCAGCGCCCGCAGGCCGGGCCGGCGGGTCTCCTGGAGAATGCGCAGGCCGTGGCGCGCCAGGATCCGGTTCTCGCCGAGCAGCGGCACGAGGTCCGCCACGGTACCCAGCGCCACGAGGTCAAGGTAGTCCCTCAGCTTGAGCCCGAGCGCCACGGGATGTTGCTCGGCGCGCAGCTGCTTCAGGAGCCCGTGCGCCAGCTTGAAAACCAGGCCGACGGTGCAGAGATTGCGCCAGGGCTCGTCTGCGCCGTCACCCTCGGGCTCGACGTGAGGGTTGATCAGGAGCCCCTGCTCGAGCACGGCCTCCTTCGAGCGGTGGTGGTCGATGACGATCACGTCGATCCCCTGCCCGGCCAGGTACGCGACCTCGTCGTGGGAATTGGTGCCGCAGTCGAGCGCGATGAAGAGCGCGGGCTTGCCGCCCTCGAGCGCGCGGTCGATCGCGCTGCGGGAGAGCCCGTAGCCATCCTCCGAGCGGCGCGGCACGACAAACCGGGGCTGGAGCTCGAAGCAGCGGAGCACTGATACCAACAGCGCGGTGCTGGAGACGCCGTCGACGTCGTAGTCGCCGAGCACGACCACCGATTCGCGGCCCGCGATCGCTTGGCGCAGGCGCGTGGCCGCGGCATCGAGCCGGCGCAGCAGGAACGGGTCGCCGAGTCCGGCCAGCGCGGGCGCGAGGAACGCCGCGGTCGCGGCGGGATCGCGGTGGCCGTTGCGCAGCAGCAGCTCGGCCAGCACGCGGCTCACGCCGGCCGTGCGGGCCGTCGCTTCGACCTCGACGGCCGGGAGCGGCTGATAGACCCAACGCATGGGAAGTGTGACGACGGCAGCGCGAAGTCCGGGGGAGGCCGGAACCTCCGCCATCCGCGCGGGCGACCGTCGGAGAGCGGAATTCCGCCGTCGGACTTACGCCGCGGTTACTGGGAGGCCTTGCTGGCGCCCGTCCACTCGTACTTCGGGGCCACGTCCTGGTGCGCCTCGACGTGCTTCCGGTCACCCTTGTGCCACCAGTAGAACACCTGGGCGGCGATGAAGATGGCCGAGAATGTGGAGGTCACAATGCCGACGAGGAACGCGAACGAGATGTCCCGGAGCACGCCGCCGCCGAAGACGAACAGCGAGAGCGCCGCGAGGAACGTCGTGGTCGCGGTCATGATCGTGCGCGCGAAGACCTTGTTGATGGCGGAATTGATGATGTCGCGCAGGTGGCCGGTCGGGTTGAGCTTGAGCTCCTCCCGGATGCGGTCGAACACGACGACGGTCTCGTTGATCGAGTAGCCGACGACGCACAGGATCGCCGCGACCATGGGCGCGGAGAACTGGTGGCCGAACAGCACGAAGATGCCGATGTTCATCAGCACGTCGTGGAAGGTCGAGGCCATGGCGCCGACGCCGAAGCCGAACTCGAAGCGGAACGCGATGTAGAGCAGGATGACTGCCATCGACAGGCCGACGGCGACCAGCGCGTTCCACTCGATCTCCTTGCCGATGGAGGCGCCGATGTGGTTCTTGCCGACCACCTCGAAGCCCGCGGCCGGGTACTGCTTCTGCAGCGCCGTGATCAGGACGTCCGCCTTGCCCTCGGGAGTCTCGATGTTGAGCGTCTCGGTGCCGCCGCCGATCGGGGCGACGTAGGTCGGGTTGACCTCGGCAAGGCCGACGGATTTCGCGGCCGAGGTGATGCTGCCGGTCTCGAGCTTTTGCTTGAACGACAGGCTGACGAGGTCGCCGCCGGCGAAGTCGATGCCGTAGATGCGGGGACCCTGGTAGACCACGTAGGCGATGGAAATGACCACCAGCGCCACCGAGCCGATGGCGGCCGGCTTGCCGTACTTGATGAAGTCGACGTGGAGATCCTTCAGCATCCGGCGCATCGTGATCTTCTTCAGCCACTGGGCCTCGATCAGCATCTCGAGCACCATGTGGGCCGTGATCAGCACCGAGAACAGCGTGGAGAGCACGCCGATGAGCAGCGTGACACCGAAGCCCTTGATCGGGCCGGTGCCCTTCAGGATCATGATCGCGCAAATGATCAGCTGGACCGCGTGGGCGTCCAGGATGGTCCAGAGGGCCTTCAGGTAGCCGGTCTGGTTGGCGACGCCGAGCGGCTTGCCCAGGGCGAGCTCCTCGCGCATGCGCTCGTAGATGAGGATGTTCGCGTCCACCGCCATGCCGATCGTGAGCACGATGCCGGCGAGGCCGGGCAGCGTCATCGTGGCGCGGTAGAACGCCATGACGCCGAGAATCACGAGGATGTTGATGGCGAGGGTGAAGACCGCGACGATGCCGCCGGTCGTGTAGAAGGTGATCATGAACGCCGCGACGAGCGCGGTGCCGATGACCGAGGCACGCACGCCGCTGTCGACGGCGTCCTGGGCGAGCGACGGGCCGACCTCGTACTGCTCCTTGACGATGAGCGGGAGGTCGAGCGGGTTGTTGAGGACGTTGGCGAGATTGAACGCCTCACGCTCGGTCATGGAGCCGCCGCTGATCTGGGCGGCCGGGCTGTCGATCTCCTCCTTGACCGTGGGAGCGGAGTAGAGCTTGCCGTCGAGCACGATGGCGAGGCGCCCGAGCCGGCCGGCCTGGCGGCCGCCCTCGGCGATCTCGCGGGTGACCTCGGCGAAGCGCTTGCGGCCCTCCTTGGTGAAGTTCAGGGCGACCTCGGGCTTGCCGTACATGTCGAGCTGGACGTGCGAGTCGGAGATCGCCTCGCCGCCCATCTCGGGGATGCGCTTCACGAACAGGTCCTCGCTGTAGTTCTCGCCGCGGGGACCGTCCTGCTCGAGCGTGAGAATCTCGTAGCCCGGCGGCACCTCGCCCGCGGGCACGGTGGCCGGGGTCAGGGTCGGATGCACGATGCGGAAGTCGAGGCGGGCGGGCTTCTTGACGTTCTCGACGACGTCCGGGTTGTCCTTGGTGTTCACGCCGGCGAGCTGGACCTCGATGCGGCCCTCGCCGACCGGGCGGATGATCGGCTCGGAGATGCCGAAGGAGTTGATGCGGGCGCCGATGATCTCGATGGCCTTGGAGAGCTTCTCCTTGCGCTCGTCGTTGGAGAACTTCGCGGCGGCCTTGGGATCCACCTCAAGGGTGAAGGCGACGCCGCCCTTGAGGTCGAGGCCGAGCTGGAGCCGGCTCTTGGAGCGGCCGAGGAGCTCGGTCAGGAGGATGTTGTTGCGCTTCTCGATGTTGGTGAGCTTCGCCTCGAGCTGGATGTCCGGGAAGTACTGCGTCAGGTCGATGTGGCGGTCCCGGCCGATCTGCTTGAGCGCGACGTACTCGCTGGGCACGGCGCCGGACTTCTTCAGGGCCACGGCCTCATCGACCAGCTTGCCGAACTCCGCCTGCTTCGCGCCCGCATGGCTGCGGACGTAAACGGCGAAGTCCTGGTCCTGGATGGGCAGGAGGTTCGATGCGGCCCAGCTCAGGATAATGAGGCTGAACGCGATCTTCCAGAGGTTGCGTCTGAACATGGTGGTTTTTTGGTTTTAAAACGATGCCGCGGCCCGGGCGCACGCGGGCGCCGCCGCGCGGGGCTCACTTCTTCTCGTCGCCGGTCTTCTTGACCACGCCGCTGATGAAGCCCTTGCCGACCTCGATCTTGGTGTTCTCGGCGATGCGGATGACGAAGCGGTCCTCCTTCACGTTGGTGATGGTCCCGTAGATGCCGCCGGTCGTGACGACCTCGTCGCCGGAGCCCAGCGCCGCCAGCATCTTCTCGTGCTCCTTCTGCTTCTTACGCTGGGGCGCGATCATCAGGAAGTACATCGCGGCGAAGAGCAGCACGAACGGCACGAGCTGCATCAGGGCGGCGCCACCGGAGGGGGCGGGCTGCTGGGCCGTGAGGGAAAGCGCGTCGGACAGGAGGGACATTTTCGTCATTGCGTTGATGGTTTTGAAAAATGAAAACATGCATCCTAACGGCTTACCCTCCAACGATAGCAAGCCATAACTCCCCCTCCCTCTCCCTGAGTTGAAAAGCAAATCCGCATCCGCCTGGTCCGCCGCCAAATCCGAGGAACACTATGGGTTCAAGCGCTGGGGAGCCGGCCACATGGCGGTGGACGACGAAGGCTACGTCAACGTCCATCCCCGGGCCGACGACCGCAGCATCCGCATCATGGACGTCGTCGAGGAAGCCCTCGGCATGGGCCTCAAGGCCCCGATGGTCGTCCGGTTCCAGGACCTGCTCCGCCACCGGGTCATCCAGCTCAACGAGAGCTTCGTCAAGGCCATCAAGGAGGAGGGCTACAAGGGCGAGTACCGCGGCGTCTTCCCGATCAAGGTCAACCAGCTCCGCGAGGTCGTCGACGAGATCATCCTCGCCGGCAAGGATTACGGCTACGGGCTCGAGGCCGGCTCCAAGCCCGAGCTGATGATCGCCCTGGCGATGCACGAGGGCAGCCAGCGCCTCATCATCTGCAACGGGTACAAGGATCACGACTACATCCGGCTCGCCCTCCTCGGCCGCAAGCTCGGCAAGAAGATCATCATCGTGGTCGAGCAGCTCGCCGAGCTCGACGACATCATCCGCATCTCCGAGGAGACGGGCGTGAAGCCCATGATCGGGTTCCGCTGCAAGCTCCAGACCCGTGGCGAGGGCAAGTGGGCCCTGTCCACCGGCGACAACGCCAAGTTCGGCCTCAATACCGCGGAAATCCTGTTCGCCTGCGAGAAGCTCAAGGCCGCCAAGCTCCGCGGCGCCCTCCGCCTGATTCACTTTCACATCGGCTCCCAGGTCCCGAACATCATCACGATCAAGAACGCCGTCATCGAGGCGTCCCGGTTCTACTGCCAGCTCGCGAAGATGGGCTTCCCGATGGGCTACCTCGACGTCGGCGGCGGGCTCGGCATCGACTACGACGGCTCGCGGACGAACTTTGAGAGCTCGATGAACTACTCGCTCGACGAGTACGCGCGCGACGTCGTGTTCAACATCCGCGAGATCTGCACCGCGTCCGGCGTGCCGGTGCCCGACATCGTCAGCGAGTCCGGCCGCGCCGTCGTCGCCCCACACTCGCTGCTCGTCGTCGAGGTCTTCGAGCGCATCAACAAGCGCGAGTCCCTCGGCCACCAGCACCAGCCGAAGGTGAAGCACAAGGTCGTCACCGACCTCGAGGAGATGCTGAAGAACAAGACGAAGCTCGGCCGCCTCGAGCGCTTCCACGACTCGCTGCAGAAGAAGGAGGAGGCGTTCTCGCTCTTCAACCTCGGCTACCTCGACCTCGAGAACCGCGCCGCCGCCGAGTCGCTCTTCTGGCAGATCTGCGAGCAGATCGCCAAGGAGGGCCGCAAGACCGGCTACCAGCCCGAGGAGCTGCACGACCTGGACAAGCTCCTGGCCGACCAGTACGTCTGCAATTTCTCCGTCTTCCAGTCGCTCCTCGACCACTGGGCGCTGAAGCAGCTCTTCCCCATCGCGCCGCTCCACCGGCTCAACGAGAAGCCGACGGTGAACGCGATCCTCGTCGACATCACCTGCGACTCCGACGGCAAGATCTCGTCGTTCATCGACCTGCAGGACGTGAAGGACTACATCACGCTCCATCCGCTGAACCACAAGCCGTACTACCTCGGCGTGTTCCTGACCGGCGCCTACCAGGACATCATGGGCGACCTGCACAATCTGTTCGGCCGCGTGAACGAGGTCCACGTTTTCCTCGAGGCGGACGAGCCCAATGGCTTCTACATCGAGGAGGCGCTGACCGGCAGCCGGATCGCGGACGTGATCGAGGGCGTGCAGTACCAGCAGGAGGAACTCTGCCGGAAGATGAAGGCCCAGATCGACGCCGCCACCCGCAAGGACATGGTGAAGCCCCGCGAGGGCGTCCGCCTGCTCGAGCTGTTCGAGAGCCAGATGCTCAACAAGACCTACCTGAACATCTTGCCGAAGCACGGAAAGAAGCGAAGGTAGCGCCGCGCGGTTGGGAGGTGGGGCCGCGGGCGAACGCCGAACGTCGGACGCCGAACGCCCAACGCCGAAGTTGATACTTGCGGCCAAACCGTGGCAGGAAATTCACCTGGGCGCTGGGAGATCGTCTGCCCACTTCGATGTTCGGCGTTCGATTTCTGATGTTCGGAGTTCGTATTCACCCATCCATCGGCGTCCGATGTTCGGCGTTCGTCTGCTGCCTTCCTGAATAATACGTCTCGCCCGGCTTGCCTCGTTTCCCCGCGATCCTTCGGCTACCGTTCATGCGACCGCGCCTGCTCGGGTTGTTCCTCGGCCTCGCCAGCGTGATGGCGGCGGCCACCCCGCCGGGTTTTCTCGCCGCCATCCCGGCGGCGCCCGCCGACGAGGCCGCCGCGTGGTTCGACGGCTTCCGCCAGGCGCCCACCCAAGACGCCGCGCTGCCGTTCAGCTTTGTCTACGACGGCCGCCCGTCAGCCGAGTTGCTTGCGCACTGGAGCGGACTTGTTTCCGAGCGCCGCGTGGACGCTCAGCGTCGCGAGCTCACGCTCACATTCACCGATCCGGCCACCAAGCTCGAGGTCCGCTGCGTGGCAGTCACCTACGCCGACTTTCCAGTCGTGGAATGGACGGTCTACTTCCGCAACGGCGGCGCGGCGCCGACTCCCCTGCTCGAGCAGGTGCGGTCGCTCGACACCGGCTGGACCCGCGGCGCGGCCGACGAGTTTCTCGTCCACCACTCGCTCGGAACCTTCTTCCCGTTCTCGCCCACCGATTTCATGCCGCAGCAGACGAAGCTGGGGCCCGGCCAGTCGCTGCGGCTGATTCCGCTGCTGGGACGCCCGTCCGGCGGCGTCATGCCCTACTTCAACCTCGAGCGGGCGCACGACGGCGGCGTGATTTTCGCCGTGGGTTGGCCCGGCGCCTGGGTCACGGAGTTCAGTCGCGACGAGCAAAACGGGATTCGAGTCATCGCCGGCCAGGAACTGGTTCACGCCCGCCTCGAACCGGGCGAGGAGATCCGCTCGCCGCTCATGGCACTGCTGTTCTGGCGCGGCGACTGGATCGACGGCCAGAACGCGTGGCGGCGGTGGATGATCGCGCACAACCTGCCCCCGCTGTTCGGCCAGCCGGTTCATCCCAACCTCATGGCCTCCAGCTCGGCCCAGTTCGGCGAGATGATCCACGCGAACGAGGCCAACCAGATCGAGTTCATCGACCGCTACCTCGAGGAACGATTCCCGCTCGATGGCTGGTGGATGGACGCCGGCTGGTACGAGAACGCGGGGCGCTGGCAGGAGCCGATCGCCCTGCGCGTGGACCGTCAGCGGTTTCCGCGCGGACTGCGCGCCATCACCGACCACGCCCACGCCCGGGGTTTGAAGACGCTGCTGTGGTTCGAGCCCGAGCGGATCATGCCGACCAACGAGCTGTTCCGCGACCACCTCGACTGGCTGTTCCCCAACCTGATGACCAAGCGGCTCTCGCGGTTGTTCTACCTCGGCAATCCCGAGGCCGCCGCCTGGCTGACCGACCGCGTCGTCAAGATCCTCGATGAGGAGGGCATCGACGTCTACCGGAACGATTTCAACGTCGTGGAACCAGTCGAGCTCTGGCGCAGCCACGACACGCCCGACCGGCAGGGCATCACCGAGAACCATCATGTCGTCGGCTATCTCCACTATTTCGACGAACTGCGCCGCCGGCATCCGGGACTCGTGATCGACTCCTGTGCCGGCGGCGGCTCGCGGAACGACCTCGAGACCATGCGGCGCGCGCTGCCGTTCTACCGCTCGGACTATCTCTTCGATCCGGAGTCCAACCAAACCCAGAGCTACGGGCTCGCCCTGTGGCTGCCGTTCCAG
>JAFEGX010000071.1 GCA_018239675.1 Verrucomicrobiota bacterium | reverse complement strand
GCGAATGACAAAGCGATCCTCAAATGGCTCCAGATGGACGTCACTGGCCCCCGCCTCCACCGCTTGCTCCAGCAACCGCTGCACCAAGCGCACGACCGGTGCCTCATTGCCTTCGGGCGACGTTGACCCGTCGGCCAGTTTCACGGGTGGATCCTCCTCTACGCGGACGTCCTTCGTCTCGGACACAGGATAACGCTCCGCGAGCAGTTGCTCGACCTCCCCGCTCTGGAGGTCGACCAGTTGCACGGCGCGCCCGAGAGCGAATGCCAGTTCGTTCGCGAGGCCCGGTCGTCCCAAATCGGCGGCGGCAACCTGCAGAACCCCGGCCCTCAGTCCCAGCGGCACAACTCGATACGCGCGGGCCAAGTCCGGATCGAGCAAGGTCTCCACTTCCGGCGGAAGCGAACGAAGCGGGAGGGCCGGCAAGGCCGATCGGTTTTGCGTTGATGGGTTCACTCCTCAGGCCAGCGCGGCGCGGGAGGAACGGATGACTGACTTCAGCGGGCAATCGCGAAACGGATCACAGCAGAGATATCTCGCATAGTTGCAGATGCCCTGCCGCGAGGGTGAGCGCTGCGGTCGTTCTGTAGACACTCTGTGGCGGTTGAGAACCCGAAGCGCGCCAAGGACACTAAGCTCCCGATCGTGGCCCGTCTTGCTGAGCCCGCGCGATCCGCGAACTCCATGTTCAATTATCGGTGCCGCGCCGACGTTCGATCGAGAGCCTCTTGGCCGAACTAGTGCCGCACAACCAAACGCGGATCGATCTGCGCCTTCTGCGCTTTCTTGCGGCCAAAGCCCCCGACGAAAGCGGCTAGAGCGGTTTCAGCTGCGCACCGGCGGCGACGAGCTTCTCGCGCATCACGATCGGGTCCTGCGCCTTTTCCACACATTCATCCGCACTGATGAGCTCGCGGTTGAAGAGGCTCATGAGGTGCGTGTCCATCGTGATCATGCCAAGGTTCGCGCCGGTCTGGATGTCCGAATTGATGCGGAAGGTCTTGTTCTCGCGGATCAGCGAGGCGATCGAGGTCGTGTTGACCATGATCTCGTAGCCCGCGATGCGGCCGCCGCCGATCTTCTTGCAGAGCACCTGGGAGATGACCGCCTGCACTGACGACGCGAGCTGCGTGCGGATCATGTCCTTCATGTTCGCCGGAAAGGCGTCGACGATACGGTCGATGGTCTTCGCAGCGCCGTTCGTGTGCAGGGTGCCGAACACCAAGTGACCGGTTTCAGCCGCGCTGATGGCCGCCTCGATCGTCTCGAGGTCGCGCATTTCACCGACGAGGATGATGTCCGGATCCTGGCGCAGCGCGCGGCGGATCGCCTCCGAGAAGCTAGGCACATCCGAGTGCACCTCGCGCTGGGTCACCACGCAGCGCTTGTGATTGTGATAATACTCAATCGGGTCCTCGATCGTGATGATGTGACCGTCGCGGTTCTCGTTGATGTAATTGATCATCGACGCGAGGGTCGTCGACTTGCCGGAGCCGGTCGGGCCGGTCACGAGAATCAGGCCACGCGGACGGTACAATAGCTCGCGGATCTTGTCCGGCAGGCCAATGTCGCGCAGGCCGAACATCTTGTAGGGAATCTGGCGGAGCACCAAGCCGTAGTTGCCCTTGGCGCGCAGCACCGACACGCGGAAGCGGGCCTTTTCGCCAAAGGCAAAGCCGAAGTCCGCGCCACCGTTGAGCTTCACGTTGCTGATGTGGGTGTCAGGCGTGATCGACTGCATGAGTTTCTCGGTGTCACCCGGCGTCAGCGGAGGACCGTCGATCGGTGTCATGCTACCGCTGAGCCGCAGCGTCGGAGGCTGGTTGACCTGCAGATGGAGATCCGAGGCGTTCTGCTCGACGACGAGTTCGAGCAGGTCATTCATGTCGTAGCTCATAGGGGTGCGGAAGTTGGATTAGCTGACCTCGCCAGACGCCATACAGACGACTTCCGCCGCCGTGGTCAAACCAGCGATGACTTTCCTCAACCCGTCCGACCGCAGCGACCGCCACCCCGAAATCGTCCTCCGGAGGCGCTCCGCGCTCGCCTCCGCGTGGATTTGTCTGCGTCCGTCGTCGTTTATTACAAAGAATTCATAGAGGCCCAGCCTTCCCCGAAAGCCCGTGCCATCGCACGCCAGACAACCCGCACCGTGACGCAATCCGGCGAGTCCTCCGGACGCGGCCTCGCCTGCGAGCAGCCGCCGTTCCCTCTCGCTCGCCTCGGCCGATCGCGCGCAACTCACGCACACCCGCCGCACGAGGCGCTGCGCCACCACGGCCCGGAGCGAGGCGGCGATTAGAAACGGCCTGATGCCCAGGTCCCGCAGGCGGGTCACCGCACCCGGGGCATCGTTCGTGTGCAGGGTGCTCAGCACGAGGTGGCCGGTCAGGGCCGCGTGGATCGCAATCTCGGCCGTCTCCCGGTCGCGGATTTCGCCCACCATGATCACATTCGGCGCCTGCCTCAGCATTGCCCGCAACGCCGTCGCGAAGGTCATGCCCGCTTCCGGTTTCACAGCCACCTGGTTGATCCCGGTCAGGCTGTATTCCACCGGGTCCTCCACCGTGATGATCTTCCGATCGCCCCGATTGAGGTGCTGGAGGCAGCTGTAGAGCGTCGTGGTCTTCCCTGAGCCGGTGGGCCCCGTGACCAGAACCATGCCATCCGGCAGATTCACGAGCCGCTCCAACTCCTCGCGGTCGTCCGGAAACAATCCCAGGTCATCCAAGCCCACCCCCAGATTGGCGCGGTCGAGGACCCTCATGACGACGCTTTCGCCATGCACGGTTGGCACCGTCGAAACGCGCAAATCCAGCCGACGACCATCATGATTTACCTGAATCCGGCCATCCTGCGGCAGCCGGCGCTCGGCGACGCTGATCCCGGCCATGAGTTTGGTGCGGGAAATCACCATCGCCTCGATTTCTTTGGGATGGCTCGCCATTTCGCGCAACGAACCGTCCACCCGGCAGCGCACGCGGAGCCGCTGACCGAGCGGCTCGAGATGAATATCGGACGCCCGCAGCCGCACCGCCGCGGCAATCGTCTCGTCCACCACCCTGATCGCCCGACCGTCGTCGTCGGCCCCATTATCACGTGACGCAGATTTCACCGCGCCCGCGATAAGGCCGCCGCGCGCTCCGTCAACTCCTCGTCAGCCGTGTGGGCGCCAGCAGTTGACGCATTCCGGATTCCGGATTCTGGAGTGCCACATTCGAATTTCGCCGCCCACCGTCCACCGTCCACCGCTCACGTCCCACGCCTCAGCGGCTGAGTCCCATCAGGAATTCTGCGTTGGACTTGGTCTTCTTGAGTCGGGTGATGAGCATCTCCATCGACTCAATCGGGCCCAAGCCCTGCATCGCGCGGCGCAATCCATAAATGCGCAGCAACTCGTCGGGATGGTAGATCAGCTCCTCCTTGCGGGTGCCCGAGCGGTCGATGTTGATCGCCGGGAAGATGCGGCGTTCGACCAGGCCGCGGTCGAGATGGAGCTCGCTGTTGCCCGTGCCCTTGAACTCCTCGAAGATGATTTCGTCCATCCGGCTGCCGGTGTCGATCAGCGCGCTGGCGATGATCGTCAGGCTGCCGCCACCCTCGATGTTGCGGGCGGAGCCGAAGAAACGCTTGGGCTTCTGCAGGGCGTTCGACTCGAGGCCGCCGGACATCGTCTTGCCCTGGTTGCCAGCGAGCGCGTTGTAGGCGCGGGCCAGGCGCGTGATCGAGTCGAGCAGGATCACGACATGCTCGCCCATCTCCACCATGCGGCGCGCCTTCTCAATCACCATCTCGGCGCAGTGCACGTGGCTCTCGGGCGTCTCGTCGAAGGTCGATGACACGACCTCGCCCTTGGTGTGACGCCGGAAATCCGTGACCTCTTCGGGGCGCTCGTCGATCAGCAGGAGAATCAGCTTCGCCTGCGGGCTGTTCATCGTGATCGAATTCGCGATGTTCTGCAGCAGGATCGTTTTGCCGGTGCGCGGCGGCGCGACAATGAGGCCGCGCTGGCCGAAACCGATCGGGGTGAGGATGTCGACCGCACGCATCGAGACGTCCTTCTGGACCTCCGGCGCCTCAAGCAGGATGCGCTTCAGCGGGTAGTAAGGGATCAGCTCCTCGAAGGGCGTGACCTTGGAGATCTCCTCCGGCGGCAGGCCCATCACCGTCGAGATCTTCACGACCGACGGGCAGCGCTCGCTGCCGCGCGGCGCCTCGAGCTGGACTTCGACCCGATGGCCCCGCTTGAGACCGTAGAGCCGGATCAGGCTCTCGGGCAGGTACGGGTCCTCGGGATAGAGCCGGTAATTGACGTGCTCGTGGACGATGAACGCCGCGCGATCCGTCATGTCGATGTAGCCGCGGGTGAGAATCGGCCGCTTCTGCTCGGCGGCGAGCGCGAGCACCTGGGCCAGGAGCTGCTTCCGGTTGGGAGCGCCCTCGACGGCGACCCCGTACTTCCTCGCAAAGGCGGTGAGGTCGGCGAGGTTCAGGCGGTAGAGCTCATCGAGATAGAGCGTTTCGCCCTTGCCGGAGGAAATCTCCTTGGCGAGTGCCTTGAGGGCCTCGACGTCGTTGAACCGGGCCGGATCGGGCAGGTCGCCGTAGATCGGGGAAACGTTCGGAGGCGGTGGCTGCGGCGGATGCGCGGAGAATGGCTGGCCACCCTGGCCGGGCTGCCAAGGTCCGCCGTGGCGGCCACGCTTGCGCTTGTTGCGCTTCCAAAAATTGCGGTCGCCGCGGTCCTGCCATTCGCCCTGGCCGCCGCCTCCTCCACCACCCTGCTGCTGGCCGCCCTGGTCGCCACCGCGATAATCCGGGCCGCTGTCACCCTGACCTTCGGCCGGCGCACTCGGGGCCGGCTGGGCTGCCGGCTCGGGAGCTGGCGGTGGCGCGGCGCGTTCCTCACGCGCCGGAGCCTCGACGGCGGCCGACGGAGCGGAAACCTCAGGCGCGGGGGTCGACGGCGCCGAGTCCTCGGCGGCTTCCGGCGCGCGTTTGCCGGCCTTGGCGGCCTTGGGGGCGCGGCCACGGCGGCGGGGCGCCTTCTTGGAATCGTCGGCTTCGGCGTCGGACTTGGAGCCGGAAGCGTCGTCGTTTTTCGGAGGATGAGCCATGGAGGTGCGAAATGCTAGGGGAATCACGGAGCGACCGCCGGCACGAGAGCAAGGCTGCCACGGATCCCTCAGCGGGCCACCGGCAGCGCAGTCACGAGATGATCAACTTGGTTCTCGAGGAATTCGGCGGAGCCGTCGTTCCACAAAACAAAATCAGCCAGCTCAATCTTGCGCGCCAGGGGCAGTTGCTTCGAGATTCGTTGCTCGGCGAGCGCGTGCGGTAGGCCACGCTGCTCCAGTCGGGCGAGTTGCTGGGCCGGAGCACAGGCCACGCAGACCGTGAAATCAAACCAATTCTCCAGATTCTTCTCAAACAGCAGCGGAACCTCCACCACCACATCCCGTTTCGCCGCCGCAAACGCCTCCCGCCACAACGCGAAAACATGCGGATGGGTCAGCTCTTCCAGCCACGCCAGTTCCGCCTCGTTCGTAAAAACCCGCTCGCCGAGCCTCGCGCGATCCACGGTTCCCTCGGCGGTCATCACCGCCTCGCCAAATCGCGCCCGGATTTGCTCACGGACTTCGGGCAACGTGAGCACCTTGTCCCGCACCAGCGCATCGGAATCGATCCGCTCAAATCCCCTTGGCTCCATGAGCTTGGCCACCGTGGATTTTCCACACCCCATGCCTCCGGTAATGCCAATGGACGTCATGTGAGTGTTTTCCCCTAGGTTTGGTCTTGCGCGGGTTTTTCGGCAAATCTTAATCGGCTCCAGCTTCGTGCGAAGCGGCCGATCCGAGATCCGTCCCCACTCTCTTGCCCCCATGCTGAACGCTGTCGACACAAAGAATCCCGCCGCTGTCGCAGCCTTCGCCACGAAGGCCTTCCACGAGCTTTTTCCGGGCGCGGGCATCGTGCTGATCGAACGGGCGTTCACGGATGTCGAAACGCACTATTCGGGGCGCCATCCCGGCTATCTCCCGATCGACTTGGGTTATCACGACCTCGAGCACGTGATGCAGGCCACGGTCTGCCTGGTCCACCTGCTACAGGGAGCCCATCGGGCGGGCGAGGGCCATGAGCTGACCCCGCGCCAATATGAATTGGCGATCGCGGGCGCCCTCCTGCACGACACCGGGTATCTCAAAATTCGCACCGACGTCAGCGGCACCGGCGCCAAGTACACCCTCACCCACGTGCTGCGCAGCTGTGCCTTCGCCGCCTCCTATCTTCCGACGATCGGCGTGCAGGATCAGGAGGTGTTCGGTGTCCTCGGTGCCATCAATTGCACGGGCCCGGCCAACGAGATCGGCCGCCTGAATTTCAATACGCCGGCCGACCGCTTTATCGGCTGCGCGCTCGCCACGGCGGATTACCTCGGACAGATGGCCGCCCCCGATTATCCCGAAAAGCTCGGCGTGCTCTTTAACGAGTTCCTCGAGTCCGACAATTTCATGGCCCTGCCGCAGTCCCGCCGCGTGTTCAAGTCGGCGGAGGACCTGATGCAGAAGACCCCCGATTTCTGGAATAAGTTCGTGAAGCCTCGCCTCGAGACCCAGCTCGATCGCGCCTACCGTTACCTCGCCCGTCCGTTCCCCAACGGACCGAACGAGTACTACGAGGCCGTCGAGCGGAACATCGAGATCGTCCGTCAGCGCCTGGCCGCCAAGGCCGCCACCCGCTGAGGGTGGACTGCGCACCGGACGAGGGTTGCACGCTGCATGCTTGTTTCATTGCTTTCGGCCGCCTTGCGCGGCGTTGAGGCCGACGCGGTTCACGTCGAGGTCAATGCCGTCCCGACCGGCGAGCCGAAGATTCACCTCGTCGGGCTGCCCGACGCGGCCGTCAAGGAGTCGTGCGACCGCGTGTTCACCGCGGTCCGCAACTGCGGTTTCTACCTCGGCAACAAGCGCACCACCATCAACCTGGCGCCCGGCCACGTCCGGAAGGAGGGACCGATCTACGATCTCCCGATCGCCCTCGGCATGCTCTGCGTCCACGAACAGGCACAGTTTCACGAGGCCGGCGATTGGCTCATCGCCGGCGAACTCAGCCTCTCCGGCGCCACCCGGCCGATCCGCGGCGCCCTGGCCATGGCGCGGCTCGCCCGCCGGCTCGGCAAGCGCGGGCTGCTGCTGCCGCCGGTCTCCGCCGACGAGGCGGCGCTCGTCGAAGGGATCGAGGTCTTCCCCATTGCTTCGCTCGACCAGGCCGTGCGGTTCTTGAAGGGCGAACTCACCCTCCAGCCCTTGACCTCCACCGCGGCCCGGCAACGTGCCCGCCCCGCCGCCGACGCCGCCATCGATTTCGCCGAGATCAAGGGCCAACCGGCCCTCCGTCGCGCCGTGGAGGTCGCCGTCGCCGGCTCGCACAATCTCCTCATGATCGGCCCGCCTGGCTCGGGCAAGTCGATGGTCGCAAAACGCATTCCGACAGTAATGCCCGCTCCCACCCTCGACGAGCAGCTGGAGATCCTGAGCATCCACTCCGCCGCGGGCCGGACCCTGCAAGGCGAACTCTCCTGGGGCATCCGGCCGTTCCGCGGGCCGCATCACACGATCTCCGATGTCGGTCTGCTCGGTGGCGGCACGATCCCGGGCCCGGGCGAGATCTCGCTCGCCCATCATGGTGTGCTGTTCCTCGACGAGTTGCCCGAGTTCAAGCGCTCGGCCCTCGAGGTCCTGCGTCAGCCGCTCGAGGACGGCGACGTCACGATCTCGCGCAGCGCCGGCAAGGTCACGCTGCCCTGCGCATTCATGCTCGTGGCCGCGATGAATCCGTGCCCCTGCGGTTATCTCGGCGACCAGCGTCACGAGTGCCGCTGCTCCCCGACCCAAGTCCAGCGCTACCGCGCGCGCATCAGCGGCCCGCTGCTCGACCGCATCGACATTCACATCGACGCCCCGGCGCTCTCGCTCACCGAGCTCCGCGGCGAGCAGGTCGGCGAGAGCTCCGCGACGATCCGCGCCCGCACCGAGCACGCACGCCAGCGACAGCAGGCGAGGTTCACCGGCACGACGGTGACCGCCAACGCGCGCATGACCCACGGCCAGATCCGGAAACATTGCGTCATCGACGCCACCCTCGGCGATCTCCTGCAGCAGGCGATGGAGCAGTTGAGCCTGTCCGCCCGCGCCTACGACCGCATTCTCAAGGTCGCCCGCACCATCGCCGACCTTGCCGACGCCGAGCACATCGCCGCGCCGCACCTGCTCGAGGCCATCCAGTACCGCAGTCTGGACAGGAATCTGTTTTACTGAAGTTGGATTGGCACAGGAGGGAACGGAGGTTGCCGAGGGTGGCGAGAGGCCTCTTGGCGACGTTGAGCGCTGGTTTTGGAGGAAGCAGGGTTAGCTTTCCAAATTTTCTGCTTGCCAGTCGTTACACCTTATGGTGTAATATAGCCATGGATCGGTTGACCAACACCCTGACGGCTCTCGCGCATCCGACGCGGCGGGCGATCATCGGGCAACTTGCCCACGGTCCCGCCCGGTTCCTCGACGTCGCCAAGCCGTTCGACACGGCGCTCAACGCAGTGACCAAGCACCTGAAGCTCCTGGAGCGCGCCGAGCTGATTTCGCGCCAGCGCCAGGGTCGCGAGGTCATCATCTCCTTGCGCGGTGAACCGCTCCGGGAGGTGGCCGCGCTGGCCCACGAGTACGAGAGATTCTGGAGCACCCGCCTCGACCAGTTTCAGCAGCACTTCAAGCAACGAAAACCCAAGGAGAAAACCTCATGAAACGTCCCGCGAAAACGATCGAGTTCCGGTTCGAGCGCGTCATCCCCGCCCCGCCCACCGAGGTCTACGACGCCTGGCTGAATCCCAAGACCCCGGGCAATCCCTGGCACATGGGCGACAAGCTCCTCCTGAATCCCAAGGTCGACGGCTTTT
>JAFEGX010000070.1 GCA_018239675.1 Verrucomicrobiota bacterium | reverse complement strand
TGTTTAACGGTTTAAGTCACGGAACCGACGAGCTTTTTGGCCCGATAATCGATGAGATCATCTGACCTTACGATTGCACAGAATGAGCTATCATAATGGACGCACTTCATGGGCCCCGCCACAGTCGACGCCGAAGGCGAGCCATTATGAAAACACCACCGACCGCACCTGGGACCGAAGCCAGCGCCGCCGAGCTGAAGCATGTGGATGAGGCGGAGCTGATCGAAATGCTCGAGAAGGTTGAGCAGAAGCACGGGTACATCCCGCGCGACATTTCCGACGAGGTCGCCCGGCTGCTGGAGGTGAAGCTGGAGCGGCTCCGCCGGATCCAGGGGAAACTGGACTCGACGATCCGCCGCGATGTGCAGCAGCACGTGAACCACTGGCGCAACGAGGAGGGCAACCTGATCATGATCCTCCACGCGATCCAGAACCAGCATGGCTACGTGCCGCGCGAGGTGGCCATGGAGCTGTCGCGGGAGCTCGGCGTGAAGCTCGCCCGGATCTACGAGGTCATCACGTTCTACCACTACTTCAAGCTGCAGCCCCCCGGCGCGCACAACATCACGGTCTGCAACGGCACCGCCTGCTACCTCAAGGGTTCCGGTGACCTCATCAACGAGCTCCGCACTCAGCTCGGGATCGCGGAGGGGCAGACCACGGCCGACCGCCAGATCCACTTCGACACCGTCCGCTGCATCGGCTGCTGCGGCATGGCCCCCGCCATGGTGGTCGACGGCAAGACCTGCGGGCACGTCAAGACCTCGGACATCCCCGCGCACGTGGCCGCGCTCAAGACCAGGAAGGAGAAAGTCGCATGAACCCGCTCACCCGCCAGGACCTCGCCCAGTTCGCCGCGAAGCCCGTCGCCGATCCCGCCGAGTGGATCCGCGTGCAGCTCGACACCGGCGGCATCGCCGCCGGCGCGGAGGCGCTCCACGGGGCCCTCGTCCAGGCCCGCGACGCCCACCGCGGCGGGTTCACGATCTTCCGCACCGGCTCGGTCGGGTACTCCTTCGCCGATCCCGTCGTCGAGGTGCAGGCCAAGGGCCTGCCGCGCGTCACCTACGGCGGCCTCAAGCCCGAGCTCGCCGGCGACCTCGTCGCCGAGCACTTCGGCGCGCACCGCCTGCTCCAGGACCATGTGATCGCGACGCGCCAGCGCGGCCTCGCGCTCACCGGCGCCGTGACGCACATCCTCGTCTGCGACACGAGTGCGGCCGGGGGCAGCAAGACCGAGTTCTTCCAGTTCTCGTTCCAGGAGGAGCTGAAGCGCCGCGGCCTCGCCGAGAAGGTGCAGGTCGTGCGGGCCGGCGACATGGGAATTTACGACGAGGGCGCCGTCGTGCAGCTCCTCCCGTCGGCCGTCACGTACACCAATGTGCTGGCCCCGGACGTCGCGCGCATCGTCGCCGACTCGGTGGTCGGCGGCAAGGTGCTCGACGACCTCCTCTTCCGGACCCCCGACAAGCAGGTCCGCATCGTGCTGCGGCACTGCGGGGTGGTGGATCCTGACAGTCTCGACGACTACCTGCGCCGGGCCGACGGCTACCAGGCGATCGCCAAGGCGCTGTTCACCCTGACGCCGGAGCAGGTCATCGCCGAGATGAAGACCAGCGCGCTGCGCGGCCGCGGCGGCGCGGGCTTCCCGACGTGGATGAAATGGCAGCTGACGCGGGCGCAGCCCGCGCCGCAGCGCTATGTGATCTGCAACGGCGACGAGGGCGACCCCGGCGCGTTCATGGACCGCAGCGTGCTCGAGAGCGATCCGCACACCGTGCTCGAGGGCATGATGATCGCCGCCTACGCGATGGGCGCGACCAAGGGCTACTTCTACATCCGCGCCGAATATCCCAAGGCCGTCGAGCGCGTGCAGCGGGCCATCGAGCAGGCCCGTGAGCGCGGGCTGCTCGGGAAGAACATCCTCGGCAGCGGTTTCACGTTCGACGCCAAGGTCCGCCTCGGCGCCGGCGCGTTCGTCTGCGGCGAGGAGACCGCCCTCATCGCCTCCATCGAGGGCCGGCGCGGGAGCCCGAGCCCCCGCCCGCCGTACCCGTCCGTCCGCGGCCTCTGGGGCATGCCCACCGCGATCAACAACGTCGAGACCCTCGCCATCGTGCCCGCCATCCTGCTCCGGGGCGGTGCGTGGTTCGCGGGCCACGGCACCGACACCTCCAAGGGCACCAAGGTGTTCGCCGTCACCGGCAAGGTGCGCAACGCCCAGCTGGTCGAGGTCCCGATGGGCACGACGCTCCGCGAGATCGTGTTCGAAGTCTGCGGCGGCGTGCTCGCCGGCAAGGAGATCAAGGCCGTCCAGACCGGCGGGCCCTCCGGCGGCGTCATCCCGGCCCCGCTGCTCGACACGCCCGTGAGCTACGAGACGCTGCAGCAGCTCGGCTCGATCATGGGCTCGGGCGGCATGCTGGTGATGGACACGACCGACTCGATGGTGGAGGTGGCCAAGTTCTACCTCCGGTTCTGTGTCGACGAGTCGTGCGGCAAGTGCGCCCCGTGCCGCATCGGCGGCTACCAGCTCCTGCAGGTGCTCGACAAGATCTCCCGCGGCCGCGGCGCCGCGAGCGATCTCGCGCTGATCCGCCGAATTTGCCACGCGATGCAGAAGGCGTCGCTCTGCGGCCTCGGCCAGACCGCGCCCAACCCGGTGCTCTCAACCCTCCGCTACTTCGGCGAGGAGTACCAGGCGTTCATCGAGGGCGGGCCCAGCTACGCCCGCAAGGTCGGCAAGGCCGGCGCCCCGCCCCCGCGGACCGGCGAGCCCGCCGCGGCCGCCGCCCCGGCCGGCAAGTCCCGCTCACCCTTCGCCAAGGAGGCCACGCCATGATCACCGCGCGCATCAACCAGATCGAAGTCCAGGTCCCCGAGGGCACCTCCATCCTCGACGCCGCCCGGCGCGTCCAGGTGAAGATCCCCACGCTCTGCAAGCACAAGGACCTCCTTCCCACCGCCGCGTGCGGCATCTGCATCGTGCGGAACAAGGGCGGCAACCGCCTGATCCGCGCCTGCTGCACGCCCCTCGAGGAGGGCATGGAGATCACGACCCACGACCGCGAGATCGTCGACGTCCGCCGCTCCACGCTCGAGCTCATCCTCTCCAACCACCCGCAGGCCTGCCTCACCTGCGGCCGCAACGGCGAATGCGAGCTCCAGACGCTGGCCGCCGACTTCAACATTCCGATGGAGTCGATCAAGCGGTACGTGAAGGACCTTCCCCCCGACGCTTCCACGGGCTCGATCATCATCGACTTCACCAAGTGCATCAAATGCGGCCGCTGCGTGCAGGTCTGCCAGGACGTCCAGAACGTCTGGGCGCTGTCGTTCCTCGACCGCGGCATCAACACCCGCATGGCCCCGGCCGGCGACATCACCCTCGCGGAGTCACCCTGCGTGAAATGCGGCCAGTGCTCCGCCCACTGCCCCACCGGCGCCATCGTGGAGAACGACGAGACTCCCGCCGTCTGGGAGGCGCTGCACGACAAGGAGAAGATCTGCGTCGTCCAGATCGCCCCGTCCGTCCGCGTCACGGTCGGCGAGGCCTTCGGCCTGCCCCCCGGCACCAACCTCACCCGGAAGCTCTACGCCGCGCTCCGGCGGCTCGGCTTCAAGGCGGTGTTCGACACCAACTTCTCCGCGGACGTCACGATCGTCGAGGAGGCGTCCGAGTTCCTCGAGCGCTTCGTCCACAAGCGCGGCCCGCTCCCGCTCATCACGTCGTGCTGCCCGTCGTGGACCGACTTCATGGAGAAGCGCCACTACGACTTCATCGACAACTTCTCCACCGCCAAGTCCCCGCAGCAGATGCTCGGCGTGCTCGCCAAGACCTACTACGCCGAGCGCCTGAAGCTCGACCCGTCGAAGGTCTTCATGGTGTCGATCATGCCCTGCACCGCGAAAAAGTATGAGCTCTCGCGCACCGAGGAGATGTTCGCGTCCGGCTTCAAGGACGTCGACGTCGCCCTCACCACCCGCGAGCTCGCCCGCATGCTCAAGCAGTCCGGCATCGACTTCCTGAACCTCGCCGACGCCGAGCCCGACTCGATCCTCGGCGACTACTCCGGCGCCGGCACGATCTTCGGCGCCACCGGCGGCGTGATGGAGGCGGCGCTCCGCACCGCCTATTTCTACGCCACCGGCAAGAAGCTCGAGAAGATCGAGGTCGAGGCCGTCCGCGGCCTCAACGGGGTGAAGGAAGGCACGCTCAACGTCGGCGGCGCGCAGGTCCGTGTCGCGGTCGCCCACGGCCTCGCCAACGTCGAGACCGTCCTCGACCGCGTCCGCGAGGCCCGCAAGCACGGCCAGGAGTCGCCCTATCACTTCATCGAGGTGATGGCCTGCCCCGGCGGCTGCATCGGCGGCGGCGGCCAGCCCTACGGCGTCGACAACGAGCGCCGGCAGCTCCGCATCGCGGGCATCTACCAGGACGACCGCGACCGGAAGATCCGGCACTCCCACGAGAACCCGGAGGTCATCAAGCTCTACGAGGAGTTCCTCGGCAAGCCGCTCGGCCCGCGCGCCCACGAGCTGCTCCACACCAAGTACACCGCGCGGCCGCTCTACAAGCGGTAGCCTCCCGGCGATTGAAACCATGCCGGCAATGGTAGAGGGTGGGCCACGAGGCCCGGCTGCCTCGGCGCCGGGCCCCCGATCCACCATTCCCCCGCCGGCCTCCCGTCCCCCGTCCCCGCACCTTCCGCGGCTCCTCGCGGTCGCCCTTCTGCTCGCGCCCGCGGTCCGCGCCGACGATCCCCTCGCCGCCACCCAGCGCGAGCCGCCGCAGGTCCTGCCGCCGTGGACCATTGTCGAGTCCGTCCCCCGCACGCTCCAGCCGGGACGCACCGACTATTTCGCCTCCACGCTCGGCCCGTCGTCCGTCGTGTCCGCCGCCGACTGGTCCGGCCGCGGCGTCACCACGCTCGCCGAGGCCCTGCGGCGCACGCCAGGGCTGATCCTCCAGGAGAGTTTTGGCGGCTTCGAGCCGCCACGCTTCTCCATCCGGGGCTCGGGCCTGGACAGCGCGCCGACCAGCCGCGGGGTTGCCCTGCTGGTCGACGGCCTGCCGCTGGCCCGCGCCGACGGCTCGTTTCACACCGGGCTGTTCGATCCCCAGCTCTTCCCGCGCCTCGAGGTTTACAGGGGCACGCTGCACATGGCGCTCACGCCCGCGGTGCTCGGCGGCGTCCTCAACGCCGCCACCCTCGACGCCGGCACTCCCGCGGGCGTGAGGCTCATGGCCAGCGGCGGCGACTTCGGGACGGCGCGGCTGCAGGCATCCTACCGTGGTCATGGGGTTGGCGTGGCGAGTTCGTTCCAGACGGCCGACGGCTATCGCGACCACAGCAGCCAGCACCGCAGCGCGCTGCAGGCCGCGGCGGAACTGCCGCTCGCCCCCGCGGCGAGACTCGAGCTCTCCGCCTACGCCGCCAACGCGGCCTACGACGTCCCCGGGCCGCTCACGCTGGCCGACGCCATGGGCCAACCGGAATCGGTCTCGGCGGCCGTCACGCGCGACCAACCCCGGCGCGACTCCACGCTGGTCCGGGCCGCCGCGCAGGTGAAGGCCGCCGCGGGCGAGGGCGAAGGCGCGGCCGGGCTTGCCGTGCTGCAGCTGCGCGACGACTTCTACCAGCTCCAGGCCAACGGCGAGACCGTGCTGGATGCCCGTGCGGTCACCGGTCACGCGACCGCGGCGCGGCGACTCGCGCTGGGCGGTGTCGAACACGAGTTTCTCGCCCGGGCAATCTTCACCACCGGCAACGACACCGTCGACCGCTACCTCAACGTCCTCGGCCGGCGCGGCGGGGAATTCGCCGCCTACGAGACGCACGCGGAAACTCTGGCCCTTAATTTCGAGGACGTCGTTCCCTTCACCCCCACGTTTTCTGCCGGCGCCGGCCTGACCGCGCTGCACGGCCGCCGCGAGCTGACCGGCCGCGACCCGACCCCGGCGCTGCGCACCGCCCTGGTGTTTGACGACTGCTCGCCGCGCCTCGGCATGCGCTGGAGCCCAGACCCGCGGCTCTCCTTCCATGGGGCTGTCTCGCGGGGCATCGAGCCGCCGACCTTCGACGATCTCGTGGCCGTGCAGGGCACCTATCCCACCCTCAGCGTCGCCACCCGCGCCTTGTCGCCGCAGTCGGCCGTGACGTGGGAACTCGGCGTCCGCGGCGTGACGGGTCCCGTTGAGTGGAACCTAACGACCTATCGCGCCGTCTGGCGGAATGAGATCCTCCGTCTCGCCGATGCCGCCGGCCTGCCGCGCGGCGCGGTGAACGCCGCATCCACCCGCCACGAGGGCCTCGAGGCGGGCGCGCGCTGGCGACTCCGGACGGCGCCGTCGCGCCTCACGCTCACCGTCACGGCGACCGTGGGCCGGTTCCGTTTTGTGGACGACCCGGTATACCGGAACAACCGGATTGCGGGGGCGCCACCGCAGTCCGGCAGTGCCGAGCTGCTCTATGAACTCCCGCGGGGCTTCTTCGCCGCAGCGGAAACGACGTGGTTGGGCGGCCCCATCCCGGTGGACCACGCGGGCAAACTTACCTACGGCGGCTACGGACTCGCCCACGCCCGGGTCGGCTGGAAGTTCGGCCCGCGGCTGACGGTTTTTGCGGGGGTCCGGAACCTCTTTGACCGCGTGCACGTGGCCAGCACGGCCGGCGTGCTCGATCTTGCCCGCGCTCCCGCCTCGACCAGCATCTTCCTGCCGGGTCCGGGGCGGGCCTTCGCCCTGGGACTGGAATGGAATCCATGATCGGCGCCCTTGGCACCCTGCTTTGCTTCGCACTGACGCCGGTGTTTGCCCGGCGGGCAGCGGTGCTGCTGGGGAGCCTCGAGGCGAACTTCTGGCGGCTGCTGGTCGCCGTCGTGCTGCTGGGCGCCTGGGCCCATGGGTTCGGGCTGGGGCTGGGCGGCGTGGCGTTCTGGTGGTTTTTCGTGGGTGGCCTCGTGGGGTTCGGCGTCGGCGGTGTGGCCATGTTCCAGTCGCTCCCGCGGCTTGGGTCGAATCTCTCGACGCTGATCGTGCAATGCGGCTCCGCGATTGTCGCAGCGACGCTGGAGTGGCTCTGGCTCGGCACGCGGCTTTCGCTGACCCAAGTGGCCTGCGTCGCGCTGACGCTGGGCGGCATCATCCTCGGACTGCTCCCCCGCAGCCTGCCCCGGGTGGCGCCAGCCGACTGGGCCGAGGGTCTGGGCTGGGCGGTCCTGTCGGCCTTCGGTCAGGGGATCGGCGCGGTGGTCAGCCGGAAAGCCTTCGCGGCGGCGGCGGCCTGGCACCAGTTGGTCGATCCCGGCACCGCGGCGTACCAGCGCGGGCTCGGCGGACTGCTGTTTGGCGCCGTCTTCGTCCTGGTGCTGCGCGGCCGCCAGCGGGGACCGCAGCCGCCGCCGGGACGCGCATGGCCGTGGGTCATGGGCAACGCCCTGACCGGGCCAGTGCTCGGCGTGACCTGCTTCCAATGGGCGCTTCGCACCACGCCCGCGGGCATCGTCCAGCCAATCGTCGCCGCCGCCCCGCTGCTCACCATTCCCTTCGCGGCGTGGCTCGAGGGTGCCCGTCCGCGGGTCAGCTACTATCTTGGCGCCTTGCTGGCGGTCGCGGGAGTGACGGGCTTGCTGATTTTAAGGTAACAGGAGCCAGGGATCAGGTACCAGGATCCAGCAGTTATTCGGACACCCTATTCTGGGAGGCGACACGGACCGAACACTCAGCCAGCGGACGCGAAAATCAACAGGCACGGGCCCGCGGCGTGCATTCGGCGCGGACGCCCTTGTCGCCTAAAACCTGCCAGCTGATTCTTCCGGCCCCATTGCGTTGCGCCCAAATAAACGGCCATTGCACCGACGGTCGCGGCCGCTAGTTTCACCGCATGCGATACCGCCCATTCGGCAAACACGGGTTTGACTGCTCGGAGATCGGCTTTGGGGCGTGGGCCATTGGCGGCGCGTGGGGCGCCCAGGCCGACGCGCACTCGCTGGCGGCGCTGCACCGCGCGCTCGACCTCGGCTGCAACTTCATCGACACCGCCGCCGGCTACGGCAACGGCCGCAGCGAGCGCCTGATCTGTCAGGTGCTCCGCGAACGCGAGGCCGCCCTTTCCACCGGCACCGGCCAGTCAGCCGGGAAGCGCCGGATTTTCGTTGCCACCAAGACACCGCCATCCGCCGGCGCGTGGCCCCCGACGCCCTATGAGAAGGCCGACGACCGCTACTCCGAAGCCTACGTGCGGGAGAACATCGCCGAGCGCCTCCGCAATCTGGGCACAAATCGGATCGACCTGCTGCAGCTGCACACGTGGACGCGCGCGTGGAACCGCAACCCGACGCCGTTCAAGCTGCTTCGCCAGCTCCAGCAGGAGGGACTCATCGGGCTCGTGGGAGTCTCGACGCCGGAGCACGACCAGAACTGCGTGATCGATCTGATGCGCGGGGGCTGGGTCGACTCGGTCCAGGTCATCTACAACCTCTTCGAGCAGGAGCCGGCTGCCGAGCTGCTGGACGTCGCGCAGGAGTGCGGGGTCGGCATCATCGTGCGCGTGCCGTTCGACGAGGGGGTGCTGACCGGCAAGTTCAACAAGACGACGAAGTTTCCGCCGGACGACTTTCGCGCCAACTACTTCGCCGGTGACCGGCTGGCCCGGGCGGTGCACCGCGCGGAGGAGGTTCGAAAAGACCTCGCCAACTCCGGCTACAGCATGGCGCAGGGGGCGCTGAAATTCGTGCTCGAGCATCCGGCCGTCTCGACCGTGATTCCCGGCATCCGCAACGTCGACCAGGCCGACGTCAACTGCGGCGTGAGCGACCTCCCGGCGATGCCGCCCGCCCTGCTGCAGCGCCTGCGCCGGCACAACTGGCGCCGCGCCTTCTGGTACGCCGGCAAGTAGCCCGCCGTGAACGCGGAGTTGGCCACCGCGCTGTCCGACGCCCCGCTGGCCCTCCTCGCCGGTGGCCTCGCCTGGCACCTCGGCCGTCGCGCGAAACCGCGGCCCCTGGCCCGATACCTCGTCACTTTCCTGGTCGCCGTCGCCATTAGTGCAGCGCTGGGTGGAGGGTGGCACGTGATGCGCGCGACGCTTTCGTCGGCCCTGGCGGCGAGCTGGTGGACGCTCACTCTGGTCGCGATTGGCGTCGCCGACGCCGCGCTATTGGCCGCGTTTGCCACGGCCGCAGGTCTGGGTCTCCACCGGCATCTGGCAACCACCGCCATTCTGGTAAAGCTTGGAATCTACCTCGCGTTCGCCCTGACCCTGGACTCGTTCCTGCCAGCCGTGGCTGACCAACTTGGAACGCTCGTCGCCGGGCTGGCGATCTTGGCGTGGGATCGGACCCATGAAGCCAGCCTGCCCGCCGGGCCGCTCCTCGCCGGGATCGGGCTGGCGATCGGCAGCGGCGTTGTGCAGGCCGGAGGTGCAGACCTCACGGCCTGGCTGAATCACAATGTGCTGTATCATCTGGTGGCGATGGCCGCACTCATCGCCTTCTGGCGGGCAGGCGCATCTGGCTCGACGGCCCGGCCGCCAGCCTGAAATCTCGATCCGGCCATGACACCGCTGATCCTCGCCGCGCCGCTCTTCCTGCTGTTCGAGCTCTGGCAGCTGGTGATCAGCGAGCGTTACGTCGGGATCAAGCAGATCGCGCGGAACGGCGATCCGCGGAAGCTAGGTCTTAGCGAGGTCACCGCGTTTTTCTGGAGCGGACTCATCCTCGCCGCGTGGGCCTGGCAGTTCGCGCTGCTCTTCGTGCCGTTCACGCGGGTCTACGGACTCGTGCTCCTCATCGTCTCCGCCGTCGGCTACGGCATCCGCCGCAACTGCGGGCTCAAGTGGCTGCTCGTCGTCCTCACCCTCGAGGGCGCCATCCGGATCGGCCTCCTGATGTCCCTGCTGGGAATGGCCTGGAGACGACTCTAGGAGAAAATACCAAACGCCAAACCAATTACTCCCCAAGTCTCCGCAACTCTCGTCACCCGCCCCTCCGTCAATGCCTTTCCCCACCCTCACCCGCCCTTCGCCCAACTGCGACGCGACAGTGCCGCACGAGTGCCGGGGCGTCGTGTTTCACCACACGGTGATCACGTTCGAGGAAACGATCGCCCTGATGACGGACCCGGCGAAGAAGGTCAGCTACCACTGCGTGATCGCGGCGGACGGCACCCGCTGCACGCTCGTGCCCGATGAGCACGTGGCGTGGCATTCCGGGGTGTCCTCGTTCCGCGGCCGCTCCGGCTGCAACGCGTTCATGCTTGGGCTGTCGTTTGCTGGCGACACCTACCGGGCGCCGCTGACGTCGGCCCAGGTCGCGTCCGCGCTGGAGTGGCTGGAGCCGCGGTGGGCGCGCCACGGCTGGACGCTCGACTGGATGACCGACCACCGCCAGGTGGCGCCGGGACGCAAGGATGACCTGAACCCTGTCGAATGGGAGCGCCTGCGCGGCCTCCTGGCCGCTCGGTTCGGGGCCGCGCCGCCCAGTTGAGCCTCAGGTGTTGAAGCGCCGGGTCTCGTTCTTCGACACCGGCTCGCCGAACGACTGGGAGAAAAACTCCTGCGCGGCGCCCATCCACGTGGCGTATTTGCCGTAGTCGCCCGCCCAGGAATTCGGGAGGCAGATCCGCTTGATGACCCCCCGGCCAATCCGGTCGGGGGCCTCCCCGTCCAGCGCCAACTCGAGAGAAAACTTCGGATCGCTCGCGTGCACCACGTAGTGCCGCGAACCGCCCGGCTCCTCCCGCTCAATGCGCAGAAAATGGGCAAAGCTCATTGACGGACGGGACCCAATCCGATCCGGCGCCCGGTGGCGACGCAAAAACCTCGCGCCGGCGCCATCGGTCCGCCCACTCCGGAGTTGAAAACCCGCCTTGTGCGGCGCACACCAGTAACGCGTCCGCGGCGCCCCCATGATGCCTTCCACCACGACTCCGAAACTGCCCAAGTGGATCTTTTTTCTGACTGACGCGATTCTGCTGCTCACCGCCTGGTACATCGCCAGCCGCAGCACGGGACCGCTCTCCGCCACCGCGATCCTCTCGATCACGGCCCTCGTGATCACCGGCGCCATCGTCGGCACCATTCCGCTCCTGCTCCACTACGAGCGCGAGAAGAACGAGGCGCTGGACGACCGCCAGCGCGCGCTGGAGGCGCTCGCCTCGACCCTCACCACCGCCGCCGAGCAGATCGGCATCGCGGCCCAGGGCCTGAATTCCATCGCCGACCTGACCCAGAAGACGCTCAAGGTCGCCGAGCAGCTGCCGCAGAGGCTCCAGGAGAAGGTCGCCGCGATCCAGGCGGGGATCGACGCGGGGCGCGACGAGGAGCGGGAGGAGCTGAAAAAGGAGCTCATCGCCCTGCGCGCCGTCGAGAGCGAGCAGCTCTCCGCCACGGCGACCAAGGTTCAGCAGGCCGCAGCCGAGCTGGCGAAGGCCGAAGCCGCCGCCCAGAAGTCCCTCGCTGCCGCCACGAAGGCGCCCGAGGTCCTGGCCGCCGCGGCCGCCGCCCAGGTCGCCGCACTTGACGCCAAGGTGGCCGAAAGCAGCAAGGCCGCGCTGGCGGACCTCGAGAACCGGCTCGCCGCCCATGCGGCCGCGGTGAAGTCCGCCCTGAACGAAGCCGAGGCCCGCTGGTCGCAGCTGGCCCGCGAGGGCGCGATTGCCGTCGCGGTCGGTTCCGCCGGCAAGCCGGTCGAGGTCGGCACGCCCATCCTGCCGATCGTCCCGCCGACCATGGCCCCGTTCACGGGCAACATCATTTCCGTACCGGCCGAGGATGATATCACGATTCCGCCGATGCCGGACGCGCTCGTGGCGAAGGCTCCGGAGACGGCCGAGCCGGCACCCGCTCCGACGCCGACCGGACGGGCGGAAATCGTGGCCGACGACACGCCACTGCCCGAGGAACCCAAGTCGACGACACGCGACACCGCGGATCCGTTCCGGGCCACGGCCGAGGAAGCGCCGGCTCCCGCTGCAACGGAGGAGCCGAAACCCAAGAAGCCGCGCGCCCCGCGCAAGCCCAAGCCCGTCGAGCCCACGCCCGCGCTTGAACTCGGCATGGCCGAGCCCGCGCCGGCCGCTCCGCCCGCCGACGAGTTTAGCCAGGTCGCCCCGGGCGAACCCGCCGAGAAGGCCATCTCCGCCGACGGCGCCACACGTCTCCTGGTCACCGCTTACATTGGAATTGGCAACCGCCTCTTCATTCGCGGCGAGGGTCCCGGGCTGACGTGGGACAAGGGCGTGCCGCTCCAGTTTGTCTCGATCGGAAAGTGGCGCTGGGAGAGCGCGGAGGCCACCGGTCCCGTGAAGTACAAGCTCTACAAGAACGACGAGACCGAGTGCACCGCGCTGGGAGCGCAGAGCCTCGACTCCGGCCACCAGCAGGAAGTCACCGCCACGTTCTAGGCCTGGTTCGAAATCCGGGGCTGGAATTCTGCCACGAAGGAACCGAAGCGCACGAAGGGCTGTTCCGCCTGCTCGGCGTGCTTGGCGCACTTCGCGGCAAACTTGGATTGGATCCCAAACCGGTTCACAGCAAGGCGCGCGAGGATCGCGAAGCCCAGCCGGCAAGGGCCTTCGTGCCCTTTGTGCCCTTCGTGGAAACAAAGACCCGAGTGCCGACCCCAACCGCGCCGTCTCAGTAATGCGGTGGGCGTTCGTCTTTCGGGGACAAATCGGTATCCGCCGGACCCGCCCCGCCGGCACGCTCGCGGAGCAGGCGCACCTCGAGCCGGAGTTTGGTGAGCGTGTCGCTGAGCTCGAGCATGACCTTATCCTGCTCCGTCACATGTCTCTCGAGGTAGGCGATCTTTTCCTCGAGCCGCTGCAGGCGCTCGTTCATCGCTGGCTGGATTTCTTGAGTTCCTCGAGCTGCGGGATCACAACCCGCTTGTAGCAGTCGGGACAAATCGAGTGGCTGAATTCGCTGCCGGTGCGCTCGTTAATGTAGCCCTCGATCTGCTGCCAGTAGTTCTTGTCGTCGCGGACCTTCTTGCAGTACGAGCAAATGGGCATGAGCTCCTCGAGCTGCCGGACCTGGGTGGCGTAACGGAGAATCCGCTCGGCCACGCGCAGCCGGTTCCAGAGTTCGTCGAAGTTCAGCGGTTTGGTGAGGAAGTCGTCGACACCCGCATCGGCGGCCGCCTGCTGGTTTTCGCCGGTGGCATCGCGGGCGGTGAGCAGGATGAAATACGTGTACTCGGCGCCCAGGGTCGCGCGGATCCTTCGGCAGAGGGAAAGTCCGTCCATCTGCGGCATCGACCAGTCGCTGACCACCACGCGCACCGGCTCCTGCTGGAGGATCGCCCACGCTTCCTCACCGTCGCTAGCCTGCCGCACATCGTGGCCGAGTTTCAACAAGGCCTGCCGCAACACCGCGCGGGACACCGCATCGTCTTCAACGGCGAGAATCTTCACGGCCGAATCGTGTGCGGTCGCCCGGCGCCGAGGCAACGTGGAAAAGGCTCCCGGCCGGTTGCACTGCAAACCGGTCGGCGCAGCTCAGTACTGGCAAACTGCAACTTGCGACGAACCGGCAGAAAGTCTGTCTGAACGTTCAGAGCCTCCCGCACGACCAAGTACGTAAGTAAACCACGGGTAAAACTACTCGGTAGTAGTTTTGACCCTTGAGGCAGGACTTCGCGGGTGCTTTTGCTGGCCTGCGAATTATTGCGGTCATGGCTCCAGCCCGACTAGTGTCCTCAAGAAACAGTGCGTTCACCCTCGTCGAGGTATTGATCGCGCTCTTCCTGATCGCGCTGATGAGCCTCGCGATCTTCCAGGGCCTGCAAACCATCTCGAAGCTCGCCCTAAACGTCGCGGTCCGGGACGAGGGCTATCGCCTCCTCCAGGCCGAAGCCGAGCGCCTCCTGGCCGCCGACTACGCCGGATTTACCGCCACGACGTCCGACCAGTCGATCACCAGCAATATCAAGACGACGTTCCTGCCTGGGAACCAAGCACAATTTGAGTATCCCGCCTCCGGATCGGCGGGTCGCGTGACCTTCACACGTCGCGTGGTGGGCGTTTCGTCCACCGGTGCGGCCAAGTCGCTGCGGGTGGAAGTCCAGTGGACCTGGCAAGGCCGACCCAGCCTGATTTCCACCCTGCTGTATCGCGCCCAATGACGATGCCCGCCATCAATTCCATGCCGTGCACCGACCGAGCGCCGGGCGGGCGGCGGGCTTTCACCCTGGTCGAGGTACTGGTGACGATGACGATCTTCATCATCGGCCTGTCGCTTACCTCAACCGTGTTTCTGGCAGCCGTGAAGCGGGCTTTTCACACTGAGAAGCTGCTAAAGGCCTCGACTGAGTTGCGCACGGCCACGGACTTCATCTCCCAGACGGCACGCAGCGCCCCGGTCGCACCCGTGGTCCGGACCAGCGGGACGCAGGTCCTGATCGCCCCCAAGGATCTCGGATTCATATATGTGCAGGACACGACCTGGATCGATACCCTCCACAACGTCAAGGGGAGCAAGTCCAACCAGCGCATGCTCCACGTCGCGGACACCACGCCGAGCATCGTCACCGTATCGGTCTTTGCCAGCGCCGCCCGTCCCCCCGGCGCGCTGTCCTCAAGCGACGTGGCAACGTACCTGGTCGACGGCACCAGCCTCCCCGTGGCCAATCTCGACCAGCTGTTCGCGGTGGGTGACACGATCACGATTCCCGCCACGTCGTACGGTCCCGCCACCACCGGCGTCATCAACAGCATCAGCAACAACTCCGGCACCCGGACGCTCACGTTGACCAGCGCGCTGGGGGTGGATGTGCCCAACGGGACGAAAATCGCGGCAACGTCCGGCCGGCGCTGCCTGTTCTCGGTCGAAGCTTCCGGCGACCTTCGCTACTATCCCGACAGCTCGGATTTGACCAGTTTCAGCGTGCTCGCGCATGACATCGATCCCGCGCCGCTGAGCAATCCCGCCGACACGAGCAGCGCCCGCACGGTGCCGTTCACACTCTCGGGTCGGTACCTGACGATCAATCTCCAGAAACTGCCCCGGGGCTCCCTCGCTGGACGGACCGTGCAGGGGGTGCAGACCACCGTCTTTGCCCGCACGGACCCATTGATCCCATGAAAGTCCGAATTCTCCAGCGCCGGGCCCGGCCCAACAGCCTTGGGTCGGATCGTGGCAGCGCCATCTACCTCGTGCTGATCCTCAGCGTAGTCGCGGCCGTGGTCCTGGCCGGCATCATCAGCTACACCGCCCAAACCGCCAAGATCGAGAAGCGCAGCAACACCCGACTCGAGTCCACCTACGCGGCCGAATATGCCCTCGAGAAGGCCTACCAGGAGCTCAAGACGCTCGTCGGACAGGACAGCGTGAACCTGCCGACCCTCAGCCAGATCAGCGCCGTCACTAATCTCACCACCGCTCCGACGGACGTCTTCACCAGCGCGCAAGGTTACACCTGGCTCGCGTACCTGACGGTGCCTATCGAGAATGGCGTCCCGGTATCGGCTCACTCCAGCTTCAATGCGACCCAGGGCACGTACCCGTTCCTGTCGGTGGTGGAATTCACCCGTCGCCTGCCCACGGGTGGGGCCCCGGTGCACGTGCAGTTCCAGCGCAGCTGGTCATATGTCCTCACTCCGCTGTTCCAGTACGCCATTTTTGCCGACGGCGACATGGAACTGTTTCCCGGTGCCAACTTCATCGTCAACGGCCGGGTCCACGCCAACGGCACCATCTACACCGGCTCCAGCGCCTCGATATCCTACAACGACTATGTCAGCGATGTGAACGGTCTCTCCTTCCAGTACTCCCCGCTCGATCCCCGCGCGCCGGGCAGCCCGGGCAATAACACCACCTTCGCCAAGGGGGCACCGATCTCCACCAGTCGCGAGGAGCCGCCCGGCAGCACGACCGCGGACCTGTCCGACACCAATAACAACAACGACGGTTCGCGGGAGTTGATCGAGCTGCCGGACTACATGTCGACCGATCCGAATGCCAGCGAACGCCTCTACAACAAGGCTGGCCTCAAGATCCTCGCCAACACCTCGACCTTGAATGTCACGGCGTCAAACGGCGTCACCGTGCCCGCCAATTCACGGGTGGTCCAGACGCAGGACGGCACGACCATTCCGGCCGCCGATCCCCTGGCGGTCTATCTCAATACCTTGATGTCGACCGGCACCATGAACGACTACCGGGAAAACGCGACCCTGACGACCACCGACCTCGATGTGAGCAAGGTGAACACCGCCTACAATGCCGGCGGCTTGCCCCAGACGATCCCAAATTCTGCCAGCTGGCCCAACAATGCATCGGTGCCCAGCGCGCTCAAGAATCAGCCCATTCCCTCGGCCTTGCGCGGCAAGGCGCTATGGAACGGCATCCTCTACGTGACCGACATCTCGAACCAATCCGACCACCGCACCGGTATCCGGCTATTGAACGGTTCGACTCTCCCCAACGGCTCGAATTCGTCCAGCCCCACCGCAGGTCTGACAGTTGCGACCAACAATCCCGCCTATCTCGTGGGTGACTACAACACGGGTGGCACACCGCCAGTGGACAGCGGCACCAATCTCGCCGCCAACAACTATGCATCCGGCTATACGATCCAGCCGGCGGCTGTCGTGGCTGACGCGGTGACCGCGGTCTCGGCCAACTGGATCTCGGGAAATTACAACGGGGTCTCCTCGCTCAATTCACGGACTCCGGCCAACCTGACGATCAATTCGGCCATTATCGCCGGCCAAGTCGCTTCCAACGGCACCGCCTACAGCGGGGGCATGGAGAACTTCATTCGCCTGCTCGAAAACTGGAGCGGCAAACGTCTCACCTACTACGGCTCGCTGATCAACCTCTACCAAAGCCAGCAGGCTACCGCTTCGTGGCAGAATACTGGAGTCTACTACAACGCTCCGACGCGAAACTGGTATTTCGACACGAACTTTCTGGATCCGCGCAAACTGCCGCCCGGCACTCCCATCGTCCGCAGCCTCAAGCGCGGTCAGTGGGTCCAGATCCAGTGACGCAGCTCTTCCGGCGAGAAGTTTTCTCCGCGACTTCTCTCCGCCGCGACCAAGTCGCTGAGCCTGGCGGAAATGATGTTGCCAGAGCCTTGGACGCCGGTGGCGGCGCCTATGCCATCCGGAAAGTGATGCGACTCAGGCTAGCGGACCGGCAAGGACACCTAAATCGCTTTGCCTGAGATTTGGGCGATCGCCTCGCGGTCACCACCCGGCGGCGGTGGGGACAGGAGGCGCTCCACTTCGGCCAGCAGCTTCTCCAGGCTGAAAGGTTTGCCGAGCATCACCACCGCTCCCGCAGCCAGCGCCTGGCGCTCGACTGCGGGAGTGGGCCGGCCCGTCATCATCAGCACAGGTATCCGAGCCAGGCGACGGTCCCGCTTCAAGGCGCGGCAGACCTCGATGCCGCTCATGCGCGGCAGTTCAACATCCAGCAGCACCAGGTCGATCCACGCCGGATCCGCCTTGTCCAAGCCAGACTCACCGTCCAGTGCAAGGACCACCGAATGGCCCGCGCCCGGCAGGCAGCTCGCCATGGCCTCCCGGACTTGGACGCTGTCATCGATCACGAGAATCCGGGCCATGGTCAGCTCCCGATTTTGGCGGTCCGGTTTTCCTCGCGCGCAAGCCCGCGGAGCCGGGCCTGAACCTCACGGCAGGCGCGGCGCGGACCCGCCGCCGCCTGGCTCAGCTCCAGCTGGCGACAGACGTCGATCAACCCGCGATAGATCCGCGCCCGATAGGCGCTCCGGGCGTCGCCCGGCCGACCCAGCTTGGACTCCTTGGCATGACGGGAAGTGCTCATTTGCCCACGATGTTTGTGCTTCACAAATTTTGTCAACCACCCGCCCGCTCACATCGCGAAATGCCGCCGGTTGTCGTCAAGCCTCGCCGAGCATCACGTGATCTTTCGCCGCGTTGACTTTTGCTCCCGCCCTCATGCTACTCGCGCCGAATGCAATACACGCAGCTTTTTCGGAAGCTTCGGGAAGAGAAAGGCCTGACGCTCGATGCGCTCGCTCGCCTGTCGCGCTGCCACCGCAATACGATCGTCAATCTCGAGTCCGGGCGTCGCGTTCGGCTCAAGACTCTCATCCAGCTCATGCAGCGGATGGGTTTCTCCAACGATTCGCCGGAAATGGGCAGCGTGATGATGCTCTATTTCGAGAGCATCACCAACATCCCGTTTTCCCAGTCGAAAACCCAGGCCGCCGCTCGCCGGGCCATCGGCACGTACCGCTCCGGCGCCAGGCAGGCCGCGCAGCAGCTTCAGCTGGTCATCCAGCAGTCCGGCTTGAGCCAGGAGCAAATCGAGCTCCTGCTCTTCGCCGCCCGCCACCGAAACATGCTGACCATTCTGGGCCTGATCCGCGACACCGAACACGACCTGAGGTCCGAGGCGGCCGCCCCGGACCTGAAAGTGGCCGAGGATTGAAGTTTCCGCGTCCGGCTTAGCCGAGGATCCGGCGCAGGGCGGCCGGATCCGTGACTGGGGCCTGACACGAAAAATGTTCGCAGACGTAGGCCGTGGCCCGCCCATCCACCGCCCTCATGTCCGCCAGCCACGGCGCCCGGGCCGAGAACCACTCCCGGTCCGACTCCGAGGTCAGGGCCAGCACCACGCGGCGCGGGCCCAGGCGTTCGTGCAGGACCGCCACCAGGGTCTGGAAATCGGCGCTTTGCGGATCGCCCACCAGCACGACCTGCCGCACCGGCTCGAGCGCCATCGCGATCGCGCAGAGCATGGCGGGCATCGCGTGTGGCACGGAGCCCCACTGGGCGCGGAACGCCTCGATGGTTTGGACCGCCCGGGTGTTGCAACGCTCCTGGTTTAGCATGGCGGACAGCCGCAGCAGGTTCATCGCCGCCACCGAACTGGGCGCCGGCTCCGCCCCGTCATAATCTTCCTTGAGCCGCAGCACGATCGCCGGGTCGCCAGCCGCCGAATTGAAGTAGCCGCCGCGTGCGTCGTCCCAGAATAGCGCGTCCATCGTGGCCTGCAATCGCTCCGCCCATTCCAGCCAGCGCCGGTCGAACGAGGCTTCATACAGGTCGAGCAGGCCCTGGATCAGATAGGCGTAGTCCTCGGCAAATCCCTCCGCCGCACCCCGCCCTTCGCGCCAGCTGCGGAACAACCGGGCCAGATTCTCGTCGGGCAGTTCGCGCTGCACGAACTCCGCCGCGCGCACCGCCGCGGCGAGATGATCGGATTCGCCGAGCACGAGGGCCGCCTTCGCCAGGGCCGAGATCATCAGGCCGTTGTTTGCCGTGACGATCTTGTCATCGAGCAGGGGCCGGGGCCGTTTCGCGCGCACCGCCCGCAGTTGCTCCAGTGCCGCCAGCAGAAGCTCGTTCGCCCGCTCTGGGTCGAGACCCAGTTTCCCTGCGGTCGCTCCAAGCGGAGCCCGCTGGGCCAGGATGTTTTGTCCGACGAATTCGCCGTGCGGGTCGCGCGCCGGATCGACGTTGCCCTTCTCCTCGACGCCGAAGTGGGCCAGGACCAGCTCGGCCGTCCCGGGGTCCATTTCGCCCAAGACCTCCCGGAGCTCAGCCATCGTCCAGACATAAAACGCCCCCTCCGCCTGGCCGCCGTGCGCCGTGACGTCGTCTGCGCTCTGCTCCCCGCTCCCAGCCGCGGCCCCGGGCCGCGGGCTGTCCGCATCCTCTGCCGTGAAAAACGCTCCCGCCGGGCTCGTCAGGTCTCGCCGCACGTAGTCGAGGATGTCCCGCGCCATCCAGGCGTACCGCTCGTCGCCGGTCGCCTGCCGCGCCTCAAGGCAATTTATCGCGATCTGCGCCTGGTCGTAGAGCATTTTCTCGAAGTGCGGCACGAACCAGGCCTCGTCCACGGAGTAGCGGTGGTAGCCGCCGCCCACGTGATCGTGGATGCCGCCCCCGGCCATTCGCCGCAGCGTCGCCGCCGCCAGCTTGACCGCCTCCGCCCCCGTCTCGCTCGTCACGCCCTGGATCGCCGCGCAGCGGAAGAGAAAATCGAGGTTGGAGGCGCGCGGGAACTTCGGTGCATGGCCGAAGCCGCCGTGCTGCGGGTCGAACGATTCGTAGAAGTGGTGAAACGCCTTCTCGAACGCCGCGCCGCCTGCGACCGGAAGTTCGTCCGCGGCCGGCGCCGCCGCCTTGTCCACGTAGTGCTCGCGCAGGGTCGCGATCGCCCGCTCGCCCTCGGCGACGAGTTTGTCGCGCTCGTCGTGCCAGCCGCGCGCAATCGCCTGCAGCAGCGCGGGAAACCCCATTCGCCCATGCCGCTCGTCGGGCGGAAAATAGGTGCCGCCGTAAAACGGCTTGAGGTCCGGCGTCAGCCACGCGCTCAGCGGCCAACCGCCGTGGCCAGTCATCGCCTGCACATAGGTCATATAGACCTTGTCCACGTCGGGCCGCTCCTCGCGGTCCACCTTGATGGCCACGAAATGCTCGTTGAGGATCGCGGCGATCGCCGGGTTCTCGAACGACTCATGGGCCATCACGTGACACCAGTGGCACGTCGAGTACCCGATGCTCAGGAAGATCGGCTTCTGCTCGGCCCGCGCCCGCGCGAACGCCTCCTCGCCCCAGGGCAGCCAGTCGACGGGGTTATCCGCATGCTGGAGCAGGTACGGCGACTTTTCGGCGGCAAGGCGATTCGGCATGCCCGCCAACGGTCACGCATTCCCGCCAAGAGGCAACGGGTTTTGGCTGATGGCCCAACGAACGCCGAATGCCGGACGTCGAAGGGAATTTCAGCAGCGAGATCCTTCCCGCTTCGTTACCCGCCCGGCCGGCGCGAAGCGCCACACGCTCCTTCGGCTTTGGGCGTTCGATGTCCGATGTTCGGCGTTCAGCTTGTTTCCACCCTACTGGCCCAGCACCCAGGCGAAGACCAGCGGAGCAACGATGGTGGCGTCGCTCTCGACGATGAACTTCGGGGTCCGGGCACCGAGCTTGCCCCAGGTGATCTTCTCGTTGGGGACGGCGCCCGAGTAGCTGCCGTAGCTGGTCGTCGAGTCGCTGATCTGGGCGAAATAGCCCCACAGCGGCACGCCCGTGCGGCCGAGATCCTGGTGCAGCATGGGCACGACGCAGATTGGGAAATCGCCGGCGATGCCGCCGCCAATCTGGAAGAATCCGATGCTGCCTTCGCCCGTGCGCAGGGTCTTCGCCGTCCGGGTGTACCAGTCGGCCAGCCGGACCATGTACTCGATGCCGGTGCGGACCGTGTGGGCGCGCTTGATCTCGCCCGTGATCACCCGCCCGGCGTACATGTTGCCCAGCGTGGCGTCCTCCCAGCCTGGCACGAACATCGGGAGGTTCTTCTCGCAGGCCGCGAGCATCCACGAGTTCTTCGGGTTGATTTGGTAGCTCTTCCGCAGCTTGCCGCTGCGGAGGACCTTGTACATGAACTCGTGCGGGAAATAGCTCTCGCCCGCCCGGTCGGCCCGGACCCACTCCTCCGCCACCGCCGACTCGATGCGGCGCATGGCCTCCATCTCGGGGATGCAGGTGTCGGTCACGCGGTTCATGTGACGGTTGAGCAGCGCCTGCTCGTCCTTGGCGGTCAGGTGACGGTAGTGCGGCACGCGCTCGTAGTAATCGTGCGCGACGAGGTTGAAGATGTCCTCCTCGAGGTTCGCGCCGGTGCAGACGATGCCGTGGACCTTTCCCCGGCGGATCATCTCAGCCAACGAGATGCCCAGTTCGGCGGTGGACATGGCGCCGGCGAGCGTGACGAGCATCTTGCCGCCGGCCTTGAGGTGGGCCTCATAGGCCTTGGCCGCATCGAGCAGGGCGGCCGCGTTGAAATGGCGGTAGTGTTGGGCGATGAACCGGGAAACCGGACCCTTCCGGGCGGCCAGCGCGGCATTCACCGCTTCGGGCAGAATTCTGGCTTTCTTGGCTTTCATATATGCCCCGACTACAGGTCCGGGGTGGTGATATGGCCACAAAAAACCGGACGTTTCGGGCAAGGAATGCGGTGCGACGCGATGGCCCGGACGCGTAAACTGGCATGGTATTCGTTGTCCCCGGCCCTTTTATAGGGCCTCCCCATGCTCGCCTCCTTCCTTGCCGCCCTTTTCTTCGCGCTCAATGCGACGTGCGCCAGCCACAGCGTGCGCGCCCAAGGGGTCCTGCGCGCGAACCTAGGCCGGCTGGTGATTGCCCTGGCCGTCCTCGGGCTCTTCGCCCACACCGTCGGGCACGGCCTGTCGAGCGCCAGCCTCGGATGGTTCCTGCTCAGTGGCATCATCGGCATGGGCTTCGGCGACCTCGGGGTCTACTCCGCCCTGCCGCTGCTGGGCTCGCGGCTGACCGTGCTCATGACCCAGTGCCTCGCGGCGCCGATCGCGGCGCTCGGCGAATGGCTCTGGCTCGGCACCCGGCTGACCACGCTGCAGGTGGTCTGGGGCCTTGTGATCCTCGCCGGCGTCGCCTTTGCCCTCATGCCCAGCCGGTCGAGTCCGCCGCGCGTGAAGGTGCGGCCCGTCGGATTCCTGTTCGGCCTGCTGGCCGCGGCCGGGCAAGGATTCGGCGCGCTGGTGAGCCGGCGGGGCGTGACCGCCGCCATCGACGCCGGCGAGCGCGTCGCCAACGTTACTTTCGGGTTGAACGCCGCGTACCACCGCATCCTGGCCGGAGCGGTGTTCACGGCGCTGTGGTTCGTCGCGCTCCAAGTGATCCGGCCCGAGCCGGCGCCCGCGCTCGTCACCGCCGCGGAACGGCGCCGGAGCCGCTGGTGGATGGTCGCCAACGGCCTCGCCGGCCCGGTGGCCGGCGTCGGCTGCTACCAGTGGGCCCTCGCCACCACGCCCAGCGGGCTCGTTCTGCCTATCGCGGCCACCACGCCGCTGCTGGCCATCCCGATCGCCTACTGGCTCGAGGGTGACCGTCCGACCCGCCGTTCCATCGCGGGCGGCATCATCGCCGTCGGCGGCTGCATCGCTCTCACGCTCAGTCGTTGAGCGACGGGTTTCATCACCACGAAGAGCGCCAAGGGCACGAAGCCCTAGCGGGTCTGACCTTCGCGGCCTTGGCGGCCCTGGCGGTTGACACGAATCGACTTCCTGTCCGGTCGACCGCCAGGCACGCGAAACTCGCGAAGGCCTGCTAGGCTTGCGCTTCGTGCCCTTGGTGGCGAACCCCGCCCCGTTCCGGCCGCAAAATCTGCGCATTGACGAATCCGGTCCCGGTCCTTCTTTTGGCCGGCTTCGATGCTCACAATCGCCGACATCGCCAAGTCCTATGGCACGCGGGAACTCTTCCGCGACGTGTCGCTGTTTGTCGCGCGCACCGACCGGTTCGGCCTCGTGGGTCCCAACGGTGCCGGCAAGTCCACCCTGTTCAACCTCATCCTCGGCGAGGAGTCCCCCGACGAGGGCATCATCGAGTGGGAGCGCGGCGCGGACTTCGGGTTCCTGCCCCAGGAGAGCGCGCCGGCCGGCGACGAGACGATCCTCCATATCGCCACCAGCGGAAAGAAGCTGGCGCCCGAGAACGACGATGACTGGGACATCGACTGGACGCTTGAGCCGCGCGCCAAGAAGATCCTCGCCGGGTTGGGCTTCCGCGAGACGGATTTCCACCAGCCCGCCAAGACATTTTCGGGCGGCTGGGTCATGCGCGCCCACCTCGGCCGCCTGCTCGTCCGCGAGCCCGCGCTCCTGATCCTTGACGAGCCGACCAACCATCTCGATCTCGAGGCGCTGCTGTGGTTCCAGGATTACCTGACGCGCTACCCGGGCGGCCTGCTGGTGGTCTCGCACGACCGCGCCTTCCTCAACGCCCTCTGCACGGGCATCCTCGAGCTGCGCGGCGGCACGCTCCACCGCTACACCGGCAACTACGACGACTTCGTCGCCCAGAAGGAGGCGCGCAAGGAGCAGCAGGCCGCGCTGTTCAAGAACCAGCAGCGCGAGATCGCGCACCTCCAGCGCTTTGTCGACCGCTTCGGCGCCAAGGCCTCGATGGCGTCGCGCGCCAAGTCGAAGGAGAAGCAGATCGAGCGTCTCCTCGAGGATGCGGTCGAGGAGCCGGTCGAGGAGCTGAAGCGCGTCAATTTCCGCTTCCCGCCCACGCCGCGCTCCGCCCTGCGGGTGATCCGGCTCGAGCACGTCGAGCAGGCCTACGGCGACCATGTCGTCTACCGCGACCTCAACTTCGAGGCGGAACGGGGCCAGCGCATCGTGCTCGTCGGGCCCAACGGCGCCGGCAAGTCCACCCTGCTCAAGATCCTCGCCGGCGTCGTGCCGATCCGCGGCGGCAGCCGCGAGCTCGGCAGCAATGTCTTCCCCGGCTACTTCGCGCAGAACCGCGCCGACAATCTCAAGCTCGACCTCACCGTGATGGAGAACGTCATGGAGCTGCGCACCGCGCAGAACGACCTCACCGAGCAGCAGGCCCGCACGATCCTCGGCGCCTTTCTGTTCCGGAAGGATGACGTCTTCAAGAAGGTCTCCGTCCTGTCCGGCGGCGAGAAATCCCGCCTCGCTCTCGCCCGGCTGCTCGTCGACCCGCCAAACCTGCTGTTGATGGACGAGCCCACGACCCACCTCGACATGGCGTCGATCGACGCGCTCCTCCACGCGCTGAAGCAGTACGAGGGCACGCTCATCTTCATCAGCCACGACGTCTATTTCATCCGCCAGCTCGCGCGCAACGTCCTGCACGTGCACTCCGGCCGCCTGACCCCATACGCCGGCGACTACGATTATTATCTCGAGAAATCCCGGGCGGCCAACGCCCGGGCCGCCCTCACGGCCGGCTTCACCGACGCCCGCCCGACTCCCGCTCCGGCCCCGGCGCCTGCCGTCCCGGCTCCCGCCGCGGCGCCGGCCCCGGCCAAGCGCCGCGCCAGCCCGAACGAAATCAAGCGGCTGCACGCCGAGGTCCACAAGCTCGAGGAGGACGTCGCGCGGCTCGAGGCCAAGCAGAACGAGCTTACCGCCGCGCTCGAGGCTCCCGAGACGTATGCCGACAAGGGCAAGTTCCACCAGCTCAACCGCGAGCTCAGCGTGATCGTCGACGAGGTCGCCGCCGCCACCGCCGCCTGGGAACAGGCCGCGCAGAAACTCGCCGACCTCGAGCGGGGCTAAGGTTCACCGCCGGCTTGGCGGTTGGGATTGCCACCAAGGGCACCAAGTTCACGAAGACCAACCGCATCAGGCCTTCGCGTAAATGGCGTGCTTCGCGGTTGATCGGACCGAAAGTCGACCCTGTTTCACCGCCAAAGCCGCGAAGATCAGACCGGCTTGAACTTCGTGTGCTTCGTGCCCTTGGTGGCAATCTCCGGCTTAGCCGATGATCTCGTCGATTAACTTTTGCGCCGGGACCGGCGCGTCGCCGATCGCGATCGCCGCAGCGAGCATCTTGGTCGCGGTCGCCAGGGCGCGCTGGTCGTTCGCGTGCACGGTCGCCAGCGGCTGGCCGGCCTCCACGCGCTCGCCGATCTTCACCAGACCGTCGACGCCGACGGCCGGATCCACCGGGTCGGACGCCTTGGCCCGTCCCGCGCCGAGCTGCAGCGTCGCCAGCGCCACCGTCATCGCATCGACGTCGCGGACCCAGCCCGCGCGCGGCGCCACCAGCGGCACCTTGAGCCGCGCCTGCGGCAGGCGGCCCGGCTCGTCGGCCACCCGGGCGTCGCCGCCCTGCGCCGCCACCAGCTGACGGAATTTCTCCAGCGCCGTGCCCTGCGTGACGGTGGACTCGAGCTTCGCCCGGGCCTCCGCGGCGGTCTTTGCGACCCGGGCGAGCAGCAGCATCTGTTCGCCCAGCGCATAGGTGACCTCCATCGTGTCCGCCGGGCCGCGGCTATGCAGGCACGCGATCGACTCCGCCACCTCCAGCGCATTGCCCACCGCGCGGCCGAGCGGCTGGTCCATCGCGGTGAGAACGGCGCGCATGGGCGTGCCCATCGCATTCGACACCGCCACCAGTGCCTGCGCCAGCTCGCGGGCCTTCGCCTTGTCCTTCATGAAGGCGCCCCGGCCGAATTTCACGTCGCCGACCAGCACCTCGGTGCCCTCGGCCAGCTTCTTCGAGAGGATGCTGCCGCAGATCAGCGGGATGCATTCCACCGTGGCGGTCACATCGCGCAGCGCATAGAGCTTCTTGTCCGCCGGCGCCAGCTCCGCGGTCTGCCCGATCAGGCAAACACCGATCCTCGCCAGCTGTTCCTCGTACTGCGCGGAGGACAGGTTCACGCTGAAGCCCGGGATGGACTCGAGCTTGTCGAGCGTCCCGCCGGTGTGCCCGAGGCCGCGCCCCGAGATCATCGGCACCGCCACGCCGCACGCCGCGACCATCGGCGCGAGATGCAGCGAAACCTTGTCGCCCACCCCGCCGGTCGAGTGCTTGTCCGCCTTGGGCTGGCGGACGCGGGACAGGTCCGCCACGTAGCCGGACCGTTTCATCGCGTCCGTGTAGTCCGCCGTCTCCGCCGGGGTCATGCCGCGGACGAAGATCGCCATGAGCATCGCGCTGAGCTGGTAATCCGCCCACGAGCCGTCGGTGGCGCCGCGGACGAAGGCCGCGATTTCCTCGCGCGAGAGGATACCTCCGTCGCGCTTCTTCGCGATGACGTGCTGGGGAAACAGGAGCTCGCTCATGGGCGAGAATGAACCGCCCCGGGAGCCGCGGCGCAACGCCGCAGACGCCACCCGGGCCAGCCTCCCGCGCCTACGATAAATCCCGGCCGTAGGCCCGCTCCACCCGGGCGATGCGCACCGCGTAGTCCTGGTACCACGTCTGGCGGCCGCCGCGCTGTGCCTGCTGGTGGTCGGTGTTGGCCTTCCACGCGCGGATGGCAGCCTCGTCGGCCCAGTAGCTCACCGTGATGCCGCGGCCGTCCGCGGCGCGCACGCTTTCGATGCCAAGGAACCCGGGTTGCCGCGAGCCGAGCTCGACCATGCGGGCCGACATCGCCTCGTAGCCGGCGTCGCCGGCAGTGCGCTGCGAGGTGAAGATCACGGCATAGTACGGCGGGGCCGGCGTGCGGGCGAAGGCAGAGGGAGCGCTCATGGCCCCGAACGTTTGCCCGTTCCGCCGGGCGATGCCCATCCCAAACCGGGCCCGCCAAAAGCAACGGGGCGCAGGCCCCGGCCTGCGCCCCGTAAACCATGGGCCCGTGATCAACGACCGCCTACTCCGACTTCGGCTTGTTGGCGCCGAACACCGACTTGGCCAGCGCGAACGGCGCCTGGGTCAAGCGGGACAGGGCGGACGGTTTCGCCTCCTCCGCGATCGCGGCCTGCAGCGCGGCATTAAGCTGCTCCTCGCGCTGGGCCAGGCGCGCCTCGCGGAGCGCGAGCGCATCCTCGCGGCGCTTCAGCGCGGCATTGGCCTCCCGGAGGGTCAGCCGGTCGTCGCGGAGATGGGCCTGTTCGGCCTCGAGCAGCTCCCGGGCGCGGATGAGCTTTTCCCACGCGGCGTTGAGGGCGAAGTCGGCCTCGGGCCCCGTCACGTGGGTCGGAAACTGCGGGGCCGAGCCGGCGCCCGGACCCTGCTCCAGGCGCTCCTGCCACGAGCGCAGGCGGGCCTCGTACTCACGGAGGTTGGTCTCGCGCTGCCGCAGGCTCTCGATGTCCTCCTCCAGGCGGCGGCGGTCTTCGAGGGGATGCGGATGGGAAGTGGAGGGGTGCGAGGCCAACTTGAGTTCCGGCTTGCTCGCCGGGAAGTTGATGACCGGATTCATAGGTGGATGCGGGTGGAACTGCGTGACGCCCGCATCAAGACCGATTCGCCGCCAAAAGGCGACGGGGCCGCCCGGCTTTTACCGGGCGTTTACGACGCCCGGGCCGGTTTTCGGAGAATTTTTACAATCTCCGCCCCGACTCACGCGCGGAAAATTACATCTTCCCGCTGGAACATTTTCACCGCCAGCATGAGGGCGATTGCCGCATAGACGCAGGAGGAGCCGAAAATCAGCGCGATGTAGTTCCAGTGCCAGACGCCCGAGAGCATCTCCCGGCACACGAGGGAAAGATTGAGCAGCGGGACCAGCGCGAGCCGGGCGTTGAGATCGATGCCGGGCAGCATGCCGATCACCGCCGGCATGATCACCACGATCATCATCGGCGCGAGGTAGCTCTGCGCCTCCTTGTAGCTCTTCGCAAAGAGGGCGATCGTGAACGCCGCCGCCGCGAACAGGACCGCCACCGGCAGCACCATCGCGAGCACGCCGACCAGACCCAGCGGGTCAATCATCGGCAGCACCCCCGCCGCCTTCCCCGCCGTCGCGGCCCCCACCTTCATCGCGCCGCCGCCCAGCATCATCGTGCCGCCGATCGTCGCGGTCAGGCCCATCGAGAGCAGCATGAAGCCCATCGCCGACAGCGAGCCCGTCAGCACCATGAGGAACTTGCCCAGGACAATGTCCCCGCGCGCGACCGGGCTGCACAGCAGCGTCTCCATCGTGCCGCGTTCCTTTTCGCCCGCCGTCAGGTCCATCGCCGGGTACATCGCGCCGCTGAAGCAGAGGATGATGATGAGGTACGGCACGATGCCGCCGAACAGGTTGCCGCCGACTTTCTCGGGCGGCGCCACGTTCTCGCGCTGGAACTCAAAGGGCCGCGCCACCGTCGCCGGCAGGCCGCGCTCCTTCAGGCGTTCGCCCACGGTCCGCTCGCGCAGGTCGGTCAGGAACCGCTCCACCGCCCGCGCCCCCAGGTCCGACTTCAGCTCGCCGGAATAGTTGTACACCCGCACCTCGGGTGCCGCGCCCGCCTTCAACCCGGCCTCGAACCCCGCGGGCAGCTCGACCGCCGCCCGGAGCTTCTTGTCGCTGATCGCCCGGCGCCAGTCGGCCGGGACCGCGACCACGCGCAGCTTGGGCGCCTGCTTCAGGGCCGCCACCACGCCCGGCGAATCCGCACCGCCGATGATCGCCACGGTCGGGATCTCCTCCTGCGCGCGGGAGATCACGCTGGCCATGACCTTGCCCACGCCGAACGTGAGCAGGGGCATGACCAGGGTCGGGATGATGATCGTGGACATCAGCGTGCGCCGGTCGCGCAGCGAGTCCTTCAGCTCCTTCTGGTAGACGGTGACGATGTTGCGCCAGTTCATTTCCGCTCCTCCTCGCCCACGATCCGGACAAAGACCTCCTCGAGGTCGTGCACCCCGTGGCGCGCCCGCAGCTCGGCGACGGTACCCTCGGCGCAAAGGCGGCCGTCGTGAATGATGCCCACCGTGTCGCACAGCTTCTCCACCTCGCTCATGACGTGCGTGGAGTAGATCACGGTCTTGCCGCGATCGCGGCACTCGCGGACGAACCGCACGATCGCCCGCGCCGTCATCACGTCGAGGCCCAGCGTCGGCTCGTCGAAGATCATCACCGCCGGGTCATGGATCAGCGTTCGCGCGATGGAGGTCTTCTGCTTCATGCCCGTGGAAAACTTGTCGCAGCGCCGGTCGAGAAATTCCCCCATGTCGAGTTCCGCCGCGAGCCGCTTGATCCGGGTGCGGATCTCCGCCGGCGGCAGCCCGTTCAGCCGGCCGAAGTACTCGATCATCTCCCGGGCCGTCAGGCGCCCGTACAGCGCCGTGCTCGCCGCGAGGAACCCGACCTGGGTGCGCACTTTCTCGGGCTCGCGCGCGACATCGAAGCCCCCGACCGTCGCGCCCCCCGACGTCGGCTGGAGCAGGGTTGCCAGCAGGCGGAGCGTCGTGGTCTTGCCGGCGCCGTTCGCGCCCAGCAGCCCGTAAATGCGCCCGGGCTCGGCGCGGAAGGACACGCGGTCCACCGCTTGGATGGTGCCGCGTTTCTTGTCCTGGAAGGTCTTCGTGAGTTCGCGGGCTTCGATCATTGGGGCAAAGAAGAAACTGGGGGCGGAAAACGGGGAGACAAAGAAGAAACAAGCCAGCGGGGCGGAAAAGCGGCAAAGTCGAAACGGGAGAACCAGTCGTACGTTTCTTCTTTCTGCTTTTCCCTATCGGTTCATTCGCCGTGGTGTTTCCGCTTTTTTTTCCTAAAGGCTCATTTTCTCCCGGAACTCCTGCGCCTGGCGGCGGCTAAGCTCCACCTTGGCGCCGCCCTTCAGGTGGACCAGCAGGCCGCCGCTGAACCAGGGCTCGATCTTGTCGATCCATGCCAGGTTGATGATCTGGCGCCGGTTGGCGCGGAAGAAATACTTCGGGTCCAGCCGCTCCTCCATCGCGTTCAGCGAGCGGAAGAGCTGCGGCTGTGCCGTCTCGAAATGCACGCGGGTGTAGTTGCCCTCGCTCTCCAGCAGCCGGATTGACTTCACCTCCACGAACCAGCAGCGGTCGCCCTCGCGGACGAACACCTTGTCCTCCGCCGCCAGCCGCGCCGGGCGCTCCACCGGAGCCGGCGCCGCCCCCAGCTTCGCGCGCAGCTTCTCGATCGCCGCCGCCAGCCGCGCCGGGTCGACCGGTTTCAGCAGGTAGTCCAGCGCGTTCAACTCGAACGCCTTCACCGCAAACTCGTCGTAGGCGGTGGTGAAGATCACGTGCGGCACCGGCGGCTCCAGCGACTCGAGCAGCTCCAGCCCGGTCTCCCCCGGCATCTGCACGTCGAGAAACAGCAGGTCCGGCGCCAGCGCCGCCAGCTGCTCGCGGGCCTGCTTGGCGTTGGCCGCCTCGCCCGCCACCGTCACGTCCGGGAACGCCGCCAGCAGGCGGCGCAGCTCGTTGCGGGCCAGCCGCTCGTCATCGATCAGGAGTGCCTTCATGCGTGGGAATGCGTGAGCGGGATGACGGCTTCGGCCACGACCAGTCCGGGCTTGTCGGGCCGGAGCACGAGCTGCGCCCGGTCGCCGAACAGGAGCCGGAGCCGGTTCGCGGCGTTGGCCAGGCCGACGCCGGTGGAGGCGCTTGCCCGCGCCAGCTGCTCCGCGCCGCCATCGAGCGCCCCCGGGTTCGTGACCTGCAGACGGAGGGCACCGTGCTCGCGCCGCGCCAGGATGGCGATCTCGCCGCCCTCGGGACTCATGGAGATGCCGTATTTCACCGCATTCTCCACCAGCGTCTGCAGCAGCATCGGCGGGATCGGGAGCTGCAGGGTCTCAGGCGCGACGTCCAGGCGCAGGCGCAGGCGCTCCTCGTGGCGCACCTGCTCGAGGGCCAGATAGTCGTTCACCACGCGCAGCTCATCCTCGAACGGCACGGTCTCCTGCTGCCCGCTCTGCAGCGAGTAGCGGAGCAGGTTCGCCAGCTGCGTGACCGCCTGCCGCGCGCGGCTCGGGTCCTCGTCGATCAGGGCGCGGAGCGAATTCAGCGAGTTGAAGATGAAATGGGGGTTGACCTGCGACTTAAGCGCGCGGAGCTCGGCCTCCTTCACGTGCGTCGCGAGGCTCAGCTGCTCGATCTGCAGCCGGTTGTAGCGGTCGAACAGGTGATAGAAAAAATAGATGCACCACCATCCGGTGAGCATGAACGTGCCGTTCATGACGCTGAACACGAAGGCCAGCCAGCAGGAGACCTTGCCCGACCACGGCAGCTGCAGGACCAGGTACGGATAGCCGTAGCCAACCGCGCTCCAGATGACGGACTGCACGAAGCTGATGCCCAGGATCCGCGGCGCCAGCCCGCGCCAGCCGAGGTTCTTCCAGCCCCAGTGCGCCACCGGCAGCCGCGCGAAATGCGTGATCAGCCAGCCGAGGCAGATCACAAAAATGACGATCGAGAAGCTGTAGACCGTGTCCGCCGCCCTGCCGGCCTCCTTCGTGGGAAAAGCGAGCAGCAAGAAGGTCTCGAGCCCGAGGAACGACAGCCAGCCCCCAGCCTGGAAAATCACGTAGAGCCGGTCCTTCGCGCGGATCCGGCGCTGCTCGTCCTCCAGCAGCACGTTGGGCAGGGGCATGCGTTCCATCACCGTCACACTACAAGGCCCTCCCCCCGGGGGCGCAAACTTTGGACGAACGGTCCTCCGGCCCCGCAAGCGGCGCCCCGCCCCTTCCGGGCTGGGCGCCCCCCGCTCGAAACACCAGTTTCAGCGAGTTGCCCTTGCTTGGGTTCCCCGCCCGCGTCGGGCGCTCAGGGCTTCGCGCGCTTGGCGTCCTTGGCGGTAAGCCAAATCTCCGCCCCAATCCTAAATCACCGCCAAGACTTCCAAGGCCGCGAAGAACCGGACGACTGGGCTTCGTGAGCTTGGTGTGCTTCGTGGCGCAACGAACCTACGCCCCGATCGGATGCCAGGTGGTCTTGAACTCCAGCGTCTCACGGATCGCCTCGAGGCTGGCCGCGTGCGGGCCGTACCAGTCGATCCGCTCCTCCGCCTTGAGCAGGCGCGTGCGCTTGACGCTGGCCGCGGCCCCAAGCCGCAGGGTCTTGCGCTCGTCGGCGTTCGCCACGCCGCCGATCGCCCGGAGGTGGGTGTGCGTCGCAAAAGTCGGCACGAGTTCCTTGCGGAAGCCCGTCAGGAGGTTCACCACCCCGCCGGGCAGGTCGCTCGTCGCGAGCATCTCGCCGAGGAGGACCGCCGGGTACGGCGCGGTCTCGGACGCGAGGGCCACGACGGTGTTGCCGCTGACGATCGCCGGCGCGAGCAGCGAGACGAGGCCCAGCAGCGCGGGCTGCGCGGGCGCGAGCAGGCCGATGACACCCATGGGCTCGGTGACCGTGAAATTGAAGTAGGGCGCCGCGACCGGGTTCACGTTGCCGAGGACCTGCTCGTACTTGTCGGCCCAGCCGGCGTAGTAGATGAGGCGGTCGACCGTGGCCGCGACCTCGCGCTGCGCAGCGGCGCGGGCCCGGGCGGAGGCGGCGCCGAGCAGGAGCGCGTCGGCCATCTCGGCCGCGCGCGCCTCCAGCATCTCGCCGAGGCGGTAGAGGATCTGGCCGCGGTTGTACGGGGTGCGCCGGGCCCAGCCGGGGATCGCCTTGGCGGCGGCCTCGACGGCGTTGCGCAGGTCCTTGCGGGTGCACTGCGGGATGTTGGCGAAGAACCGGCCGGCGGCGTCGGCCAACGGGAACACCCGGGCGCTTTCGGAGCGGATGAAGGCTCCGCCGACGTAGACCTTGGGAGTTTTGGTGATGGGCAGGCGTGACATGGCGGAAAATCAGGCGGGGGCGGCGGCGGGGGCCTCGTCCTGAAGGTGGGAGGCCTCCCGGTAACGGAGGGCGAAGAGCGAGAAGACGATCGCGGAACCCATCGCGAGCCCCGCGAAAAACAGGTAGAACCAGGCGCCCGGCAGCTTGCTGGTGTGGTCGGGGTTCTGGATGAACATCTGGACGAGCGCGGTGAACAGGTTGCCCGCGGTGATCGACCAGAGGTAGAGCGCCTGCACGATCGCCTTCAGGTGCTTTGGCGCCTGGGTGTAGGCAAACTCCAGCGCGGTGATCGAGGTCATCACCTCGCCCGCCGAGAGCAGCAGGTAGGCCGGCAGCTGCCAGAGCACGTGCACCTGGCGCCCGGCGCCAAGGCTCGACTCAATCCACGCGCTGATCAGGAAGGAGACGCCGATCGTGAAGATGCCGAGGCCGATCTTGCGCAGCGGGGTCAGCCGCCAGACCGCGTTGATCGCCGGGTAGATCGCGTACTGGAACGTCGGGATCAGCGCCAGGATCATCACCGCGTTCACCGCCTGGATCTGCGAGGCGAGCAGCGTGTAGCTCCAGCCAAACAGGCTGACGTGCCGCTCCATCTTCTCCGCCTGCAACACCCACTCGCCGCCGCTCTGGTCCCACAGCGACCAGAACACCGCCACAAAGATGAACAGGAGCGCGAGCCGGCCGAACGCGACCATGGTCTGCCGGTTGAACGTGGCCTGGAGGAAGGCCTTCCCCTTCGGCGGCACGTGCACGAACTGCCGGCGGCCGGACCAGAAGATGGCCGTCGCCGCCAGCATCAGCCCCGCCGGCACGCCGAACGCCACCCGCGGGCCGAACTTGTCGAGGAGGATCGGCGTGAGCGGGATCGAGATCATCGAGCCGGCGTTGACCGAGAAATAGAACCAGCCGAAGGCGCGCGACACGAGGTGCTGGTTGGCGGCGCCAAACTGGTCGCCGACGTTCGACGACACGCACGGCTTGATGCCGCCGGAGCCGAGCGCAATCAGCGCGAGGCCGGCGAACAGCCCGAACCGCGTCGGGTCGGACGCCAGCGCGACGCAGCCCGCGCAGTACACGAGCGAGATCCAGAACACCGTCCGGTACTTGCCCCAGAACGCGTCGGCCACGATCGCGCCGAGCATCGGGAAGAAGTAGTTCGAGGCGACAAAGAGGTGGTACCACTTGTTCGCGTCGTTCTCGTTCATCGGTGCCAGTTCGCCCGCGCGGTTGCGCAGGTACTGGGTCATGTAGACGACGAGGATCGCGCGGAGCCCGTAGAAGCAGAAGCGCTCGGCGGCCTCGTTGCCGATGATGAAGGGAATGCCGGGCGGCATCTTGTCCGTGTGGACCGGGGTCGTGCGAAAGGCTTCAGCCATGGAATTCGGGAGGGTCTCAGTGCGGCCGGGCCGCGATCGGGAAAAACGGGGCGTGGGTCACGGAGTCCACCGAGCGGGCCCGGCGGACACCGCGGAGAATCCCCAAGGCAGGGATCCGTGGTCTCGGTGCCAACTCTGTGTCCTCTGTGGCGACATCAGGTTCGTCGTCATACGTGTCCCGCGGGTCACACGAGGCGGCAGTAGTCGAGCAGGCCCTGCCGGCCGCCCTCGCGGCCGAAGCCGCTCTCCTTGTACCCGCCAAACGGCGAGGTGGGATCGAACTTGTTGTAGGTGTTGGCCCAGACGACGCCGGCCTTCAGCTCGGTCGACATCTTCAGGATGCGGGACCCCTTGTCGGTCCACACGCCGGCGCTCAGGCCGTAAGCGGTGTTGTTTGCCTTCTCGACCGCCTCCTCGAGCGTACGGAAGGTCAGGACCGACAGCACCGGGCCGAAGATCTCCTCGCGCGCGATCCGGTGGCTCATCGCGACGTTCGAGAACACCGACGGCCGGAAGAAGAAGCCCCGCGGCGGCAGCGCGCACGGCGGCTGGTAGAGCTCCGCGCCCTCCCGCACGCCGGTCCTCACCAGCGCGGCGATCTTGGCCAGCTGCTCGCGCGAGTTGATCGCGCCGATGTCCGTGTTCTTGTCGAGCGGGTCGCCCACCCGGAGCACCCGGATGCGCTGCTTCAGCCTCGCCAGCACGCGGTCCGCCACCGGCTCGTGCACCAGCAGGCGCGAGCCCGCGCAGCAGACATGGCCCTGGTTGAAGAAGATGCCGTTGACGATGCCTTCGACCGCCTGGTCAAGCGGCGCGTCCTCGAAGATGATGTTCGCGGCCTTTCCGCCCAGCTCCATGGTCATCTTCTTGTCGGTGCCCGCCAGCGACCGCATGATGATCTTGCCGACTTCCGTCGAGCCCGTGAACGCCACCTTGGCCGGCGTCGGATGATTCATCACCGCCGCGCCCACCTCCCCCGCGCCCGTCACGATGTTCACCACGCCCGGCGGCAGGTCCGCGTCCGCGATGATCTCCGCCAGCTTCAGCGCGGTGATCGAGGTCGTCTCGGCCGGCTTGAGGACGACGCAATTGCCCATCGCCAGCGCGGGCGCGAGCTTCCACGCACACATCAGCAGGGGAAAGTTCCACGGGATCACCTGCCCCACCACGCCGAGCGGCGCCACGCGACGGCCCGGGGCGACGTAGTCGAGCTTGTCGGCCCAGCCGGCGTGATAGAAGAAGTGCGCCGCGGCCATCGGCACGTCGAAGTCGCGCGACTCCTTGATCGGCTTTCCGCCGTCCATCGTCTCCGCGACGGCGAACTCGCGCGCGCGGTCCTGCAGCAGCCGCGCGATCCGGTAGAGGTATTTCGCGCGCTCGCGGCCCGGCAGGCGGCCCCAGGTGCGGAACGCCCGCGCGGCCGCGCCGTAGGCGGCGTTGACGTCTGCCGGCCCGGCCAGCGCGATGTCCGCGAGCTTCTGCTCGGTGGCGGGATTAATGGATTCGAAATACCGGCCGCCGCGGGGCGCGACCAAGCGGCCGTTGATGAAGAGCTCGTAGCGGGACTTGAGCTTCGGGTCCGCGGTTTCCGGCGCGGGATCGAACGACCAGAGGTCGCCGAAGATCAGCTCGGGGGCGCGGCGGGAGGGGGAGCGGGTGGCGGTGGGCACGGCGGAAGGTCGCGGGAACGCGGCAAAAGGTTGGGTTAGTAGCTTTCGGCGGCCTCGCTGAAATAGTACGGGGCCTGGTACGCGCCGGTGCGCTCCTTCTCGAGCTGGCGCAGGAGGTCGTTGAGCAGCGCGCTGGCGCCGAACCGGTAGCGGCGGTTGTTCAGCCAGCCGTCGCCCAGGGTTTCCTTCACGGCGATCAGGAACTGCAGCGCCTGCTTCGCCGTGCGGATGCCGCCGGCGGGCTTCATCGCGATCGGCACGCCGGTCGCGAGGTAGAAGTCGCGGATCGCCTCCAGCATCACCTGGTTGTTTCCCAGCGTCGCGTTGAGCGAGGTCTTCCCGGTGCTCGTCTTGATGAAGTCGCCCGGCCGCAGCACGCGCATCGCGAGGAAGGACGCGGCCCGGATCTTGTCGTAGGTCTCCAGCTCGCTCACCTCGAGGATCACCTTGAGGGTCGCGTCGCCGCAGGCCGCCACGACCGCCGCGATCTCGTCCTGCACGCGGCCGTACTCGCCCGCGAGGAACGCGCCGCGGTTGATCACCATGTCCACCTCGTCCGCGCCGTCGGCGACGGCCGCCTTCACCTCGGCAAGCCGCGTGCGCAGCGGCGCCTGGCCGGACGGGAACGCCGTGGCCACCGAGGCGATGCGGACTTTCGCATTCGGCCCCAGCGCCTGGCGCGCATGGCGGACCATCGCGGGATAGACACAGACGGCCGCCACCGGCGGCACGGTCGGGTCGTCGCTGGGGGCGACCGCCTTCTGGCAGAGCGACGCGACCTTGCCGGGGGTGTCCTTGCCCTCGAGGGTGGTCAGGTCGACCATGGTCACGGCCGTGCGCAGGCCCCAGACCTTGGCGGACTTCTTGATGCTGCGAGTGGTGTATTTGGCGACACGCTCCTCGAGGCCGACGGTGTCGACGGTGCCGACCTCGTCGACCAGCCGGCGCCACGACGCTGACAAGCCTCCGATCATGAGGTCCAGACCATGCGGCGGGCGGCCCGGGAAAACAAGGCTTTAGCGGCTGGCGGCTTTAGGCTTTGAGCCGCGGGCGGGAACGGTCCAGCGTGACCCCCGATCCCACCTGTTCCGCATGAGCCAAACTGCCTTCGTCAGCCCCACCGCGCCCTCCGGCGAGGTCGTCATCCGCACGATCGCGATGCCCGCCGACACGAACAACAACGGCGACATCTTCGGCGGCTGGCTGGTGTCCCAGATGGACATCGGCGGCGCCGTGCTCGCCCGCAGCACCGCCGTCAGCCGCGTCACCACCGTCGCGATCGACGCCATCACGTTCCACCGCCCCGTCGCCGTCGGCGACATCGTCACCTGCTACGCCAGGCTCGACCGGGTCGGCCGCACGTCGATGACGATCGCCGTCGAGGCCTGGGTCCACCGCTACACCACCGAGACGCAGCAGCTCGTGACTTCCGGGCATTTCGTGTACGTCGCCATCGACCAGACCGGCAAGCCCCACCCCGTCAAGCGCTGAGCCCATGTCCGCCGCGCTTCCCCGCTTCCCCACTCTCCGCCTCCTGGGCGCCACGCTGCTGGCGGCAACGATGCTGCGCGCCGCGACTCCCGGGGATGAGGTCCGCGCCGCCGACACGGCCCGCGTGATGGCCACCATCGCGGGCCAGGTCGACCGGCTCGATCCCCTGCTCTCCTCGGGCCTGATCTACGCCCACGCCGACGGCCGCGTGCAGACCAAGGCCGAATTTCTGGCCGCCGTGAAGTCCGGTCGAATCAAGTACGATTCGTACGACTACGACGACGTGAAGATCACGCCCGTCACCGACGAGGTCGTGATCATGACGGGCCGCGCCCGCCTCCGCGCCACCGCGGGCGCCGTGAGCGTCGCCTTCTCGCTGCGGTTCCAGTCCGTCTGGCGCCGCGAGGACGGCGCCTGGCGCCTGTTCGCCTACCAGTCCGCCAAGCTCGCCGAGCCGGCGGTCGTGCCGCCGGCCAAGTGACGTCTCGGCGTCAGGGCCACGCGTCGGCAAACAGCGCCGGGTTGCCCAGCACCGCCCGCACCAGGATCGCGGGATACTCGCCGTAGCCGCGCGGGCCGGTGTGGTCGACCGTGCCGTCCGGCCGCGGGTGGTACCGCTCGTGCCAGAAGCCGCCATCTGCCAGGCCGCGGCGGCAGACCAGCTCGACCGAGGTCCGCAGCCGCGCCAGCTCGCCGCGCCGCCGGCAGGCCTGCCACTCCAGGAACCAGACGCGTCCCATGGCCGCGACGTCGTAAGTCTGGGCGACCGGAATCTCGAAGCCGACGTCCTCGTGGGCGTTCACGAACTCCCACGGTTCGTAGGCGAAGGGGCGGGTCACCGTCTGTGTCGGCAGGTCCGCCTGCCAGAACGCGGGCTCCGCCATCAGCCGCGGCCAGACCGCATCGGCCTGCGCGGGCGTGGCCACGTCGTGGGCGATCGCCGCCCAGTTCACGTCCGACAATCCGTGCGTGTCGACCACCCCGCGCGCCGGGTGCACGTATTCGGCAAAGTGGTCGCCGCGCCAAAAGACTTCCCGGAACCGCGCCGCGAGGGTCGCGGCCTCCCGCTCCCACTCCGCCGCCACGTCGGCCCGGCCCAGCGCCGCGTGCAGGGCCGCGCACTGCCGCCACGCGTGCGCCACGTAGCACTGGGCGACGCCGTCCCACTGGTGGCGCGGCGGCAACTCCAGGTAAAAGCCGGCGCCGGCGATCAGTCCATTCGGGCTCCGGCGCGAGCGGAGGTAGCCCGCCGCGCGGTCCACCGCCGGGAGATTCGCCGCCAGCCAAGCCTGGTCCTGGGTCGCGGTGAAAATCTCGGCCGCCAGCAGCACAAAGCTGACCGCCGCCAGCGCGCCGAGCGGATTGATCCCAGCGATCCAGTGGCTGCACGATCCAATCCATCGCCGCGGAGCGTAACCCGGCCGCCCGGCGTCGAAGGTGAACACGTCCGCAGGGTAGCGCATCCCCTTGTTGTAGGTTGTGAGGTGATCCGGCGGCGGGTCGGCCGGCACGATCGCATAGGGAATGTTGCCGTCGGGCCGCTGCGCCGCCGCCACGTACGCGAAATAGTCGAGCACCAGCCGCGTCCGGCCAAGCAGCAGGTAGGCGCCGGCCATCTGCCACGAGTCGAGCCCGGGCCAGGTGTTCTCCTGACCGAACCAATGCCCGTCCGCGACGATGGTGAAGTGCCCCGGATACGCGCGTTCCACCGCGGCCGGCTCAAGCGTCTGCCGGATGGCCGCCGTGACGCCGGCGCGGATCACCGCCGCCTCGTCACCCGCCGTCTTCATGCCCCCGCCGTCGCCGCCGTCGGGGCGAAGGTCAGGATCGAGTCGTCGGGGGAAACCTGGATCGGCACCGGCCGACCGTGACCCTTGCCGCCGTACGGGATGTTCGAGAGCGCGTTGTAGCAGCAGATGTACGCGCGGCGGTGCCGCTCCGAGAGGTTCGCCTCGGAGGCGTGAAAGGTGTTGCCGTGGAAGAACAGCGCGCTGCCCGCCGGCGCCTCGCAGTATTTCACGCCGAGCCGCTCGATCACGGCCTGCACGCGCTCCTGGTCCGCGCCCGCCTGGTGGCCCACCCGGCCGTGGTCAAAGCGCCCGAGGCGGTGCGAGCCCGGGATCACCTTGAGGCAGCCGTTCTCCCGCGTGGCGGGATCGAGCGCGATCATGCACGAGAGCATCTGCGGGTAGAGGCAGCCGTCGCCGTACCAATAGCCGTAGTCCTGGTGCCACTCCCACGCCCCGCCGACCCGGGCGAACTTGAGCATGACCTTGCTGTGCCAGTGGTAGACGTCCTCGCGCAGGAGCATGCGCACGCGGTTGACAATGCGCGGGCTGGTCGTGACCGCGCCGAACACGTCGTCGCTGACATCCGCCCAGAGCGCGAGCTTGCTGGAGCGGCCGGCCGCGTCGGGCATGTCGCTCTGGTGCTTCGTGACGCGGCCGTCCTGCGCCACATGGGAGAGGAGAATCTCGATCTCGCGCGGGCTGAACACGTCCGGGATGAGGACGTAGCCGTCGCGGTCAAACGCCTGGGCCTGTTCCGGGGTAAGCATGGGAGGACGGAGTCGATCCGACGCGCGGAGCTTGGGGGCTCGAGTCGCGGCGGCAATCCGGGAATGGCGGCCGGCATTTGACATGACCCGCCGGGGCCCGGCAGCGTGGGGCCACGTGAGAACCCCGCCCGCGCCCATCCTGGTCCTGCACGGCGAACCGCACGACCTCGGCCGCCAGCATGGCGCCGCGCTCCGCGGGCAGATCCACGCCAATGTCGCGGCGCTGCTCGGCGGCTATCTCACCGGCGACCGCGGTCCGCCGCGCGAGCTGATCCAGGCCTGGCAGCGGCGGCTGCGGACCTTCTGTCTCGACCACTGGCCCTGGCTGGCCGGCGAGATCGCCGGCATCGCCGAAGGCGCGGGACTCGACCCGGACCTCGCCGAGCTCCTGAGCTTCCGCGCCTGGCAGTACGAGGCGTACCACGCCGGCGCCTGCTCGAGTTTCGCCGTGCCGGGGCCCGACCGCCGCATCCTGACCGGCGGCACGCTCGACGACCCGCGGTTTCTCTACGCCATCGCACAGGTCCAGCCGCGACAGGGCCTGCGCTACCTGAGTTTCCCGCTCGCCGGCACCGCCTGGGCCAACCGCGGGCTCAACGAGGCCGGGCTCGCGCTCGGCATTTCCTCCCTGCTCTGCCCCGGCGTAAAATTCGAGCTCGGCCGGCTCGTGCCGGTTGACCTCGTGTTCCGCGACATGCTGCAGTTCTGCGAGACGGTCGCCGACGTCGAGGCGCGCTGCCGCAAGTACGATTTCTTCTGCAACCTCGTCGCCGTGGACCGGCATGGCGGGGTATTTGCCAGCTCCAACTACTGCGGTGCCTACACGAGCTACCCGGCCACCGGTCCGGTCGCGCTGACCAACCATCCGCTGGAGCCGGCGGCGACCGCGCTGCGTGAACGCGGCTACACCGGCGTGGAGCCGGGCGCTTACAGTCCCGAGCGGCTCGCGCAACTCTCGGCCTGGCTCGCCGCGCACGCCGGCCGCGCCACCGTGTCGGAAGCGCGGATGCTGCTGGGGTCGGGGCGCCGCTTCGGCTGCGTCACCAACCCGAACACGGCCTTCGCCACCATCGCCGTGCCGCAGGCGGACCCGCACACTCTCTGGATCGCGCAGCAGCCCGTCACGACCGACGCCTTCTACGCATTCGACGTCCGCACCGGCAGCCGCCGGGATTAGCAACTCAATCGGGGCGAGTTCGCCACGAAGGGCACGAAGGCTACCAAACCCAAGCGGCTGCAGGCTTCGTGTCCTTCATGGCAGCCCGGGACCGCTGCCGCGGAGGCATGGATGTCCCACCCATCGGAAGCGATCACTTGCCGCCCGCGGCGCGCAGCAGCGCCGCCAGCCCGGTGTTGCCGGCCTGCACGGCGTGGGTGAGCGGCGTCACACCCTGCCGGTCGGGCAGGTTCGGGTTGGCGCCCGCGGCGAGCAGCAGCCGGGCAATCTCGGCGTGCTTCGGACCGCGGCCCTTTTTCATCACCGTCTCCATCAGCGCGGTCCAGCCGAGGTTGTTGACGTGGTTCACGTCCACCTTCGTCTGCAGCAGCACCTTCACGTTCTCGACGTGACCCTTCTCGCACGCGGGGATCAAGGCCGTCCCGCCAAACCGGTTCGTGCTCGTCAGGTCGGCGCCGGACGCGAGGGCAAGCTTCAGAATTTCGAGCCGACCCTCGGCGCCCGCGTAGAGATAGGGGCTGTCCTGCTTGAGATCCATGGCATTCACGTCCGACCCGGCGGCCACCAGCAGCGCCGCGGCGCCCACTTGGTTGGCCTCGGCCGCCGCCATCAGCGCCGTCCGGCCGCGGTCGTCCCGCGCCCCCAGTTGCGCGCCGCGGGCCAGCAGCTCCTGCACTCCGGCCACGTCGCCGCGTTCCGCCGCCGCGATCAGCTGCTGGTCGAGTGCACGCGGCTCGGGAAACCACCCGCGCAAGAACTGCTCGAGCGTGCCGCGATATTCCGCCTCGGCCAGGAACTCGGTGCCAACCTGGTCGCCCCACGAGTAAAAGATCACCAGCCGGCCGTCGTGCTCGCAGAAGTCGATGTCCGAGTTGTTCAGGTCGCGCGCCGCCGCGATCTTCTCCCGCTGCGCCGCCGAGAGGCGGGGGTTGCGGATCGCGCGGTCCTCGGCCGACGCCCGCAGGACCGGGTTGAGCCGGCTGGGCTCCCAGTGCGCGAGGTCGCGCGACCGCACCACGCGCATTTCATACCCGCCGCGCACCTCGAGGTAGAAGTCATAGTACCAGCCATCCAGGTACCGCAGGCAGTGCGGCGCGGTGTAGCGGTCCGGCGCATAGCGGCACTCCGGCGGGGTCAGCTCCCAGTGCCGGAGATCGCGGGACCGCAGGAACCGCGCCGTGAACGGCACGCCGGCCTGGTCCCTCGGCCGGTCGATCTCGAACATCAGCACGTAGCCGTCCGCCGCGCGACAGAGCGAGGTGTTGAACAGGCCATACGCCGGGTCATGGAACACCGTCCGGGACTCCCAGGTGCGCAGGTCGCGGGATAAAAACAGCTGGATGGTCGAGCGGTCGGTGCTCGTGGCGGTGACATAGACGGCGTCCCCTTCGGCAAACGCGCTCGAGAACTCGAAGCCGTGGGCAAACGGCGCCGTGGCCTCACCCGTGGCGATATCCACCATCCGGCTATACGGCTGCCTCGTCTCGTTCGCCCAGTATTGCGGACGCACCCATTCGCAGCGGTAGACGCGGCCGTGGAAGACCACCGGCGTGGTCTCGACCATGTCGCAGTCCACCGTGCCCAGCTTCACGATCCGCGGTCGCCCCGCGGAATCGACCAGGCCTGGCTCGCTCGCGCGCATGGGCGCAGCCAACGCCGTCGTCCCGAGCAGGGCAAGCATCACCCGGGTCAAGCCCTCGCCGAAACACGAGCTCATCCCTCCAGCCTGTCCGCGCCAGTCGGCCGCGCCATCCGAATTTTCATGACAGAGTCACCGCGGTGGCGGGTTGCGCCGCCACCGATCGTGCCGACACTTCCGCCATGACCCCACTGTCTCGCCTTGCGTTCCTCGGCTGCGCCCTGTTGCTCGCCGCCCCCACCGTCCGCGCCGAAAGCAACCGCCCGGATGCCTACCGGACGGCGTTCCTCGAGCGCTGCCGGTACAGCCGCGACACCATGGCGCGGATGACGTGGGAGCCCGGCACCGACTCGCGCCTCCGGATCTACCTCGGCGTCGTGAAAGTGGCGACGGGGATCGATGCCGCGACGGGGCAGAAGTATCTCGCCGACGCCGTGGCCGACACCTCCCAGGCGTGGAGCTGCTTCGAGACCTACGCATTCATGGACGCCGTCCTGCGGCTCGGCCCGAAGCTCCCGCCGGCGCTCGTCGAGCGGATCCGGAGCCGGCTCGCCGCGAGCTTCACGAACGACTTCGGCTTCACCGACAACCACATGCTGCAGTACCGCACGGCCCGGTACCTCTTCGGCCAGACCTGGCCGGACGGCCCGCGGCTGGCGGACGGCTCAACCCCGGTGTCCTCGCAGCAGGACGCCGCCAAGTGGATCGAGCAGTGGATCGACGCCACGATCCGTCGCGGCATGTACGAGTACGATTCGCCAAACTACCACCACCTGTACCTCCTCTGCTTCGCCACGCTGCACGAATACGCCCGCGACGAGCGGATCCGGCAGAAGGCCTGGATGATGATGCAGGTGCTGCTGGCCGACTGGGCGACGAAGTACCTCGCCGGCGACTGGGTCGGCGCGCACAGCCGGGAGAAGTACAACCAGGTCACCCACACCCGCGAACACACCGGCGCCGCCACGCAGTTCGGACGGCTCTACTTCGGCGGCGCGCCTCTGCGCCTCGACCTGCCGGAATGCTATTTCATCTCGCTCGCCGCGCTCCAGGAGTTCGCCGCCCTCCCGCTGATCGAGCGCCTGGCCAACGACCGCACCGGCACCTATGTGCTGCGCGAGCTCAAGGCCCCGCGGCGCGGGCCGCGCATCCACAATGGTGAACCGACCTGGACGTACACCTACATGACCCCGGACTTCGCCGTGGGCTCGTCCTGGGGCGACCTCACCGACGTTGAGAATCACCGCTGGGACCTGACCTGGCGCTCGCCGCACGACGGCGCGACATGCTTCTTCCTCAACCCGTCCTACTCGGCCGAGCAGCTCTGCCGGTACTTCGACGCGCCGGTGGACAAGGTGCTGGCTGACATCGTCCGCCAGCGGCCCTATTACGCGAATCCCAACAAGTGGGTCGAGGGCTCGCCCTACGAGGATGTGTGGCAGCACGAGAACACCGTGATCGACCTCTATGACATTCCGCCGGACGCGTCGCGCCAGCACATCAACGGCTTCTTTCCGCACGTGCTGACTGAGCGGCGCGAGGCCGACGGCTGGATTTTCGCGCGCGCCGACCAGGTCTATTTCGCCGTATGGACCAGCGTGCCGGGCACCTGGGTGGTGGAGCCGGACTATGACCGCCTGACCCTCCAGCATCCGAAGACCGCCGTCATCCTCGAGGCCGTGCCGAAGAGCGAGTATCCGGACTTCGACGCGTTCTGCGCCCGCATGCGGCAGCTCAAGCCGCACTTCGACGAGGCGACGCTCACCGCCGACTACACCAACAGCCGCGGACACCAGATCCGATTCACCCACCACGGGGCGCGCGTGGTGGACGGTGTCACCGCCAACCTTGCCACCTGGCCGGTGTTCGAAGGCCCATGGATGAACTGCCTCCCTGGCACCGGCATCGTCACCCTCCAGTACGGCCCGGAGCATCTCACCTTCGACTTCAATCACGCCACCGTGACCACCAAGCAGCCGGCGCGGTGACTCTTCGCCACGACGGGCACGAAGGTCACGAAGCCCAAGCCGTTGACTTCGCAGCCTTGGCGATCCTCGCGGTCAACCTGCGTTGGATTCCAGTCCGTTTCACCGCCAAGGACGCGAAGATCGCGACGACTTGGGGATCCGGCCTTAGTGCCGTTGGTGGCCTTCGTGGCCCCGAACAACCGGCGTCTCACGGCGCGGACAGCACCGAGTAGATTTGCCGCACGCCGGAACGGTCCGACGTGAACAACACTTCGCGCTGGTCCGGGGACAGCACGGGGTGCGGATGGTTGTCCTGGGTCAGCCACGATGTGTCGCTGGCGCAGAGC
>JAFEGX010000006.1 GCA_018239675.1 Verrucomicrobiota bacterium | reverse complement strand
TCAATAGAGTGTTGACTTTATGAACAATGTGCATATAGTGATGGCATGGAAGGCGCACGGGGCGCCGACCGACGAAGAGGATGCCGAGATGACCAAGATCGAATTCGACGGTTTCGCCGTGTACCAGATCGGGTGCGCGATTTTCGGAGTCGGCCTGGACGCCGACTCCGCTCGGGCCGACGCGGCCGAGTGGATAGGCGGCGAGGAGGAGGCGATGGCCGTACCGGAGTACACGCCCCGCACGTTTGCGGACGGCGACACGGTCGTCGTCCAGTGCTCGACCGCTCTGGTTGAGCAGGTCGAGCACGAGGGCGGAGCCGACGGATTCCGCGAGACCCGCGACGAAGCGGGGCGGCTCGCGCTCTGCACCGTCGAGGAGGCGGAGTCGTCCGTCGCCTGACCGCCGCGCCTTCCGCTCCGATCCGAGCGGAAGAATACACCCCGCCGGCCTCCGGGCCGGCATGGAGGGAATCATGGGCCACAACATCACCCTGCCGGGCAACTGCTCAATCGCCGTCGTGGACATGGACGGAGCCGTCCTGTCCACGCACCGCACACCGGAGGCCGCGCAGGCCGAGGTCGACCGGGAGAACCGTGCGTTCTGCCGGAAGGGATACGACCGCGGCGGCGCATGGCTGCCGCGCACCATCATAGATGCGCGCGACTTGACCATTCCGCGCAGTCCGCGAGGCCGCCGGGAGATTTACATCGAGCGGAGCGGGCAGCACTCGACGTGCTGGCGCATCGCCGACTGAACCGCCACCAACCACACCCCGCCCGGCCCGCACGGGCAAAGGAGAAAATCATGGCCCTCCTCTTCAACGTCACCTACTACAAGCCGAACGGCTACAAGTGCGCCGGCGGCGATACCGATGTCACGTCCGACGTTGCCGTTTCAGTGTGCGCGAAGCGCGGCGAATACGCATACCTCGAAAACACGAATTGGGACCACAAGTGCCACCGCATCAACCCGGCCGGCGAAACGATCAGCGAATTCCCGTGGGAGATCGCCGAGCGTGAACGCGCCGCCCGTGACGCCGAGCGCGCCACGCAACAGGGCGCTGCCGAGCGAGCAGAGCTGCGCAAGAGCCTGACCGGATCGAGTCGGCCGACGCGCACGTACACGCCAGCGGTTGCGGCCTCGTGGTGGCTGGAATCCAACCCCAACGTCCGCACCCATGTCGTGATCTATCTGGACGCGCCGAGCGCGACGGGGAAGTGGGAGTTGGTCACGCCGGCCCCGATCGTCCTGCGCCCGGCGGAAGTGCTCGATATCGCCGAGCACGGCGCTGACTGGCTTCCGGACAAGGGTGTGCCGCTGTTCGCGCTCATCGCAGCGAAGCTGCGTGAGTGCGGCTTCAAGCCGATCGAGGACTGACCGCCGACCCTCGCTCCTGCCGCTCCACGGGGCGGCAGTGTCGAGGGCGCGAGCATCGCTATCACTGGCGCGGCCGTCCGCCTGCTCCCCGACGACGACGATCGGGCAGGGGCAAACCTGAACATGAGTTACGCCATGGCCTACCGGGAATACCCGGACGTGATGGCGTAGCACATTCAGCCCGCCCGGGGCCGAGTGGCGCCGGGCAACCCTCACCGAGCACACCATGACCCCCAACGACCTCATCACCACCCTGTCCCGCATCACCGGCACCGCCCCCGGCGCCGCCCAGGCCAGCGCCGACATGCTCGGCATCACCTACCGCGCCCTGATGCACTACCAGGCCGGCACCCGGGCCATCCCCGCCCCTACCGCCCGCCTCGTCCGCCTCCTCGACTGGCTGCGCGAGAACGGGCAGCTCGACGCCGCCCGCCCCCACCTCACCGACGACTAAACCTCCGCCCCCAGATCCACCGTCCCCGCCTCCTCATCCTCGGTGCTGATCCCGTCCGCACGCTCCCCCAGCAGCGTGCGCTGCACCCACCACAGCCGCGGTCGCATATCGCCGAACAGCTTCGACCGCGGCGCCTTCCGCTTCAGGTGCTTGCCGTCTACCCACAGCAAGCCCTGCTCGCGCAGCCACGCCGTCACCGTCCGCGGGTCATAGCTCCCGCACAACTCGTCGAGTGCCGCATCCGTCAGGCACCAGTAATCCGGCAGCAGCAGCCCCAGCACATCCGGCCGCGCCGGCTGCACCGCCGGCGAACAGAACCGCGCCGCCTGCGACACGATCGCATCGCGCAGATACGCGATCGCCCGGTCAATCTCGCTGCGCCGATCCCCCACACTGCGCAGCCACCGCCGCGCCACATCCAGCACCGCCGCCGCACACTCCGACACCGGCCACGGCAGAATCCCCGCCATCCCCCGCGTCTGCCCCGCACGCGCACCCGCCAGTGCCACGAGCGCGAACCGCCGGAGCACGCGCCGGCCCTCCGCCGGCAGCTCGCCACCCGGATCGACCGCCAGTTGCCCGACCAGCCAAGCCTCGATTTTCGCCAGCTCCTCGCGCAGATGCCCCCCCACCACCGACGCCCCGCGCGCTCGCATCTCCGCTACCAGGTACGCCGCCATCGTCGGCCCCGCCGTCCCGTAGCACTCGCTCGCCGCCCGCTTCAGCGCCTCGACGTAGTCCTTCGGATCCTCGCCGTGCGCATCGACCACCACCACCGACTCCCCGCCCTCGCCATCGATCGGCACCGACACGATGCGCACCAGCACCCCGCCCGCCGGATCCTGCCCGCTCTTCGCCTTCACGATCTGAGCCAGGCTGCGTTCACCGTTGCTGATGATCATCGTCCGCCACCGTCGCGGCGGCCGCAGCCCGCCCGACATCGTCGCCCTTTCCTTGCCGACGCCACTGCCCAGCTTATAGATCGCCCCCCCGAGGTTCGGGATCTCGCTGCGCCCGATTTCATCCAGCACCAGCACCTGATTCGAGTGCAGTTCGCTGATTCCCTCGATCGCATTCGCCGTCGTATCCCACGTCCGGATACTGCTGGCCATTGAATCCTCAGCCGGGTCCGCGCCCGATCCCCACACCGACGCCGCCGCCTGCGACAGCGTCGTTTTTCCACGGCTCGTCGTCCCGTGGAAATGAAAACCCCCGCACGCTTCATTGCACAACTTCATCAGCGGCCCCGCCAGCGCCGCCATAACCGCGAACATGATCAGCGGATTACCGCGTGCCGGCCCGGCCACCCGCTCCACCCACTCCTGCAACTCCCCTTGCCCGCGCAGCGTATCCGCATAACTCGCCGGAATATCGGACTGATACACAATCTCCAGCTCCGAATCCCCGATGATGTACCGCGGCAGCACAAACACTTGCCCGCCGCCCGGCACCGAATACCAGCCGAGCCGCGACGTCGACAAAATGAACTTCGTGCACGCCGCCGCCTGATTCGTCAGATAGCGCGCCACCCACTTCTCTTTGCCCGGCACCACGAACAGTCCCTGATTCGCAAGCAACTGCGCAAACAGACCCGACTGCGCATAAAACATCTCCCCCGGAATCGCATGCTGCCGCAGCCGCCAACGCCGGTCGAAATACCGGATCACGATGCCATCCTCGCCCGGCAGCCCCTCCGTCAGCGCATGCACCCACACCGGCCGCAGACAGATCGGATGCCAGCGCTCTGACGAAAACGCATACACCCCGCCCGCATCCAGCTGGAACTCACTGCCCGCATCCAGATCCGGCCACGGCATCCCCGTCGACGGATCGCGCTCCACCTCCGCCCCCCAGCGCTCCGGCACCTCCTCATCCCCAGGCCCCGGCCGCGGCGGTTTCTGTGCCCGCTTCCGAGCACCGCCGCCCCCCGAGCCCGCCGGCGACCGACTTGCCGCCTCGCTGATCGCCACCGACCGCGCCACCTCCGCCAGCTCGGCCGCCGTCGCCGCATCCATCCCCTCCGCCAGCGCATCCGCCGCATCCCAGCCCTCCGGCAGCGCACCGCCCCGCCAGCGCGCCAGCGCATCCACCGACACCAGCCCCGGCCAGGCGAACCCGTATTTCGTCGCCAGCGCGCGCACCTGCTGCGCGTAGCTCGCCCCCGGCTCATCCGCATCCGGCCAGATCACCACCTGCCGACCCGCCAGCGCCGACCAATCCGACTTGTCCGGTGCCTTCGCCCCACCCATCGACGTCACGCACACCCAGTCCGGCAGCAGCCGGCCCGCCGCATCCGCCGTCTTCTCCCCCTCGCAGACCAGCACCGGCGCCTCCGGCCGCGCCGCCAGCCGATCCAGCCCGTACAGCGGCCGCGGTGCCGGCAAAGACTTCCAGTGCCAGCCCGTATGCATCACCCCATGCCGATCCGGATACGTCCCCCAGCTCAACGGCAGAATCTGTTTCCGCTCACCGCCCGCCGGATCGAAGCGCCGCACATACAGCAGCGTCTGCCCCACCGCATCCCGATACGTCCAGCTCGCCGACGCCTGCCCCCAGCGGGCATGCACCTCCGGCGGCACCGGCGCATCCGCCGGCACCGGCACCGCCTTGCAAATCAATGGCCCAGCCCGACCAGCCTGCGGCTTCGGCACCGCCGGCCGCTCCCGCCGCGGCCTCGCCGCCTCCCCATCGCCCCGCTTCGGCGGCACCTCGATGCCATACCGCGGCCCCAGCACCCGCGCCGCGTCCGCCTGATCGCACCGCTCCAGGTACGCGACCAGCGCCACCAGATCCCCGCCCTTGTCCCCGCTCGCAAAATCCGACCACGCACCGGTGTGCGTATTGATGCTGAAGCTGCCCGGCCGCTCATCCCCGCGCGTCGGATTCGTCGCCACATACTCCGCGCCGTGCATCCGCCCGCCCGGCAACCACTCCGCCAGCACCCCATGCACATCCGCAAGTGCCGCTTGCGCAATGCCCCGGAAATCAATGCGATCATTCATGACGCACCGCCGCACGGTGCTGCACACTGCCCGGCACGCATCATCACGCCTCCTGCTGCGGATCAGGCGTTGGCTGATAGATCCCGTTGTGATCGAGCCTCGGCGCGAAGTAGCGGATCAGCAGCTGCGCATAGCGCGCACTCGGCAGCGTCTGCCCCGATCGCCACTTCGTTACCGTCGACCGTTCCGTTCCGATCGCCCGCGCCACCTCGGCCAGGTTCACCCCTACCAGCAACCGCTGCAGCTCAGTCCGGAGTCTCGTCATGCTTGCCTGCTCTGTTGATTCTGTTTCCACCGTCATCTCCGCTGCCGGCCGCTTCGCCAGGCGCCCGCCCGCCGGCCCGTATGCAATGGCTGCTGTCGTCATCTGTTTCGATCAGGTCAACGATGGCAGCGTGGCCAAATCCATCCACGACCTGAGTCCGCCCGGCAGCACCATCCGCCGCCTGCGCGAAGCCCGCGGCTGGTCGCTCGCCGACCTCGCCGCCCACTGCGTCCCCGCGCTCGAGCGCTCGACCGTCTACCGCATCGAGACCGGCCCCGGTTACACCGCCGACTCCCTCGACCGCATCGCCCACGCCCTGGGCGTCAGCGTCCCCGACCTCTTCCTGCCGGCCGACCTCGCCGAGCTCGCCCTTCTCGACCCACACCAGCGCGCCCGCGTCCTCGACTACGCCCGCGACCTCGCCGACGCCAGCCGCTACCGCCGCTCCTGATTCAATCGCCTCAACACCCCGGCCCCTGCCGGGGTTGTTTTTGCGCGTACTGTTGATTTCATTTCAACGGCTGCTAGGATAGTGCCTGTTGATTCTGAATCAACATACCACACGCAACGAGGCCATCATGACCAAGACGAAACAGACCGAAGATGTCCAGACCGGCTCCGACTACACCGCCGACGCCGCTGCCCAGCCAACCATCGACCCGACGCTGCGCTGGCCGGCCTGCGGCACCGCCACCGCCACCGCAATGAACGCCCAACAGATGGCACTCGCCATCCTCTCCAGCCCGCACGGCTGGCAAAGCCTGGGCGGGGATGCCCTCGACGGCCACCACCGCGACGGCAAGCCCCTCGGCACCTACCTCGCCGACCGCTGCCACGCCCTCGCTACGGACTTCACCGAGCGCCTGCTCGAACTGCAGGGCGAGCACGAACGCGCACTGCTCGCCGCCGACGCCGCCCGGCAAGCCGCCGACGCCTGACCGGCACGAGCAGCCGCGCCATGCGTCCGCACCGCCCCATCGCCGCCGCCTGCGCCCTGCTGCTCGCCTGCCTCGCGGCCCTCCTCATCACCGCCAGCATCGTCATTCCGATGCTGGCCATCGTCCGATAACCAACCGCCGCCACCCCGGCGGCATGGAGGATATCCCGTGACCACCAAACAAAAGATCGTGAAAGCCAAGCCCGGAGAGATCGTCGAGATCCAGATAGCTGGACACCCGGCCGTCCGCGTGATGCTCGGCGAAATCAAAGGCTGGAATTGCCAGGTGCTGCTGATCGAAAACGTCGGCGGCGGAGACGAATGGACCTCGGTCGAGGGGCCGGAAGCCGCCCGCGCGATCCACCGCGCGCTGGCCAGCGCGGCCTGCACGGAGCCGCAGCCGTGATCGCCGCCACCTGCCGCCCACTCAGCCACCTGCACTTGAACCTGACGGACGACCCGGACCGACCCGCCGACGCTCGCATCATCCTCGGCGTCCCGTCGGTCGGTGAGCTGTCGATGATCTGCATCGAAGAGTCCAGCGTCGCGATGTTCGTCATCGCCCGCGATCACTCCGCCACCTACACGCTGCGCCTCGGCGAGCCGTCCGTGCGCGTCTTGCCGATCGTCACGCTGCGCCTGCTCGCCGTCACCCAACGGCGCAGCCGCTGGGCGAAGCTCGAAGTCTCCGCCCCCAGCGCCCTGCCGATTTGGCGCGCCAGGCTGTATCCGCAGGTGCTCGCCGAGCACATGGCCCGCCTCGCCGCCTGACCACCCGCCCGCAACCGCCGGCGGATCAGCCGCCGGCATGGGAGCAGCAGATGACACACAACCTCGCCGAAGCCCTCGACAACAACGACGCGGACCCCGCCGATGCGCAGCGCCACGCCGAAGCCTTGCTTCGCGCCTACGAGTCGCTGACGACCGTGCACGAGTTCGCCGTCGGCGATCTGGTGCAGTGGAAGCCGGGCATGCGCAGCCACCGCTGCCTGCCGTACGGATGGCCCGTAGTCGTCACCGCGGTCGAGGCCGGCCGCGTCAGTAACAGAGACAGCGATCACGACCCCGCCGATGTGAGGGTGATCCTCTTCAACGAGGACGAGCCCCTGCAGGTCTGCGAGTTCTGGTTCGATTCCCGCCGCCTGATGCCGTTCAAGCGCGACTGATCGCCAGCCAGCAGCGCCGGCGGGGGCCGCCGGCAAGGAGCAAACATGATGGAAATCAAGTCAGTCTCAGGGGTCGTGCTTTACCGCAGCGACGGCGCAACGTCGCTGCGCGAGGCGGTCGTAGCAGCGGTGCGAGAAGGCGCCAACCTGCGCGGCGCCAACCTGCGCGACGCCTACCTGAGCGGCGCCAACCTGAGCGGCGCCAACCTGCGCGACGCCGACCTGCGCGACGCCGACCTGCGCGGCGCCGACCTGCGCGGCGCCAACCTGCGCGGCGCCTACCTGAGCGGCGCCAACCTGCGCGGCGCCTACCTGAGCGGCGCCTACCTGAGCGGCGCCAACCTGAGCGGCGCCAACCTGCGCGACGCCGACCTGAGCGACGCCGACCTGAGCGGCGCCTACCTGAGCGGCGCCGACCTGCGCGGCGCCAACCTGCGCGGCGCCAACCTGAGCGGCGAAGTTCGTCTGATTGGCGCCCGGCCGGTTGTGCAGGTGGGACCAATCGGTTCTCGCAGCGACTGGCTCATTGCGTACCTGACGGACGGCGGCATCCGCATCGATGCCGGGTGCCAGCGCCAGATCACCCGGGAGGCGTTCGAGGCTCGCGTCTCCGACACCCACGGCGACAACCAGCACGCCCGCGAGTACCGCGCCGCGCTGGCGTACATCGATGCCCACGCGGCCATCTGGTCCGACGCAGCCTGACCACCCGCCCGCAACCGCCGGCGGATCAGCCGCCGGCAGGGAGCCAGCCATGCAGCAAACCCAAATCGCCGAACTCGCCGCCGCCCTGAATCCCATGGGCTTCAGCCTGCACTACCTCGACGGCCGGCAAATCCTCCTCGGGCAGGAACCGCAGCTCCCCCCCAACCACCACGACGGCACCATCGAACTCCCCGGCCAGCGCCTGACCCTCCGCCAGACGCAGCAAT
>JAFEGX010000069.1 GCA_018239675.1 Verrucomicrobiota bacterium | reverse complement strand
CTCGGCCAAAATTCCGACCAAGCCACACATATTTTCACCCAATTCCTGCAAAACGCGGAACACCCAAACAGCCGGTCAAACCGGTGAGAACATCGAACACCTGACATCGAACTCCCAACGTCAAAACGCTCCCAGCACAGCCAAAGACCCTTCGGCGTCCGAGGTTCGTCTTCTTCCCCTGCCCGCCTCCCTGCCCTACGCCTTCCGCAAGCTTGGCTGTCCTCGGCCCGCGTCGCGGTACTGCTTCGGCGTGGTTTTCTTCAGGGTCTGGAAAACATGCGTGAAGTAGCTCTGGTCGCAGAAGCCCGACTCGAGCGCGATTGCCGCGACGGTCATCTCGGTTTTCACCAGAAGCTCGCAGGCCCGCTCGATCCGCGCCTCGCGGAGGAGTTCGGTGAAGGAACGGCCCGTGCGCTCCTTGAGCAGTTCCGACAGGTTGCGGGGCGAGATGCCCGCCTGCCGCGCGACATGCTCGCGCGTCAACGTCCCGCCGGCATTGGTCCGGATCAGCTCAAGGGCCTTGCGCACGGGCTGGGGGACGCTCACGGCCCGGTGGCGCTCAACCGCGTCGAAAATCCGGATCACCGCCTCGCGCAGCCAGCGCGAGAGCTGCTCGTCGTCGGTGATGGCGGCGAGTTCCGTGAGATGCCGGTACCGCAGGCCCAGCACCTCCGACTGCGGCGCCCCGGCCTCGACGGCGGCGCGTGACATCATCACGACGAGTTCGAGCAGGAGTCCCTTCAGGAGTTCGCTGCGCTCGGCGCCCGCCGCGTAGATGTGCACCAGGATCAGGTTGATGATGCGGGTGGCCTGCTTGCGGTCGCCACGCTGGATCGACGCAAGCAGCGCCGGCTCCTCGTAGAGATAAAGCTCGCGGATCCGCTCGTAGGGCTGGGTCGGATTGACCGCGACCGGCGGGAAATCATTCGAGGTCTTCGAACTGTCTTTCCGGTCAATCATCGCCGTTATCTGGGTCGCCGGCCGAGGGTCGAGTCAAGTGGCATCCAAGGTGTCACCGGGCACCCGCTCCTGCCTGCCGTTCGATGGCCGCCGGGCGGATCTGCGCCTCCCGGACGCGCTTCAGGTCGTACTTCCGCTTGCGGTCGAAATAGAAGATCCCGTTCTGTTCCTGGAAGACGTCGGTGAGCTGGGTGTAGCAGTAGCCGAACATCCGGGGATTATCGAGCAGCGCGGCGCAGAGTCCCTCGAAGCGCGAGTAGAATTCCTCAAGGGTTTTTGGACCGTTGCCATAGCCCCACCCGCGCTCGCCCGGCTTCGCCTTCGGATTCCAGAGGATGCCGCCGAACTCGCTGACGAAGTACGGCTGGCCCGGCCGCCACGGGATCGACTGGTGGTGCAACTCGTCCTTCACGAACGGCCGGTCCGCCAGCAGGCCGTCGTGGCGCTGCCGGAAGGTCTTCGGGTTCTGGTCGTAGTCATGGCCGTCGTAGATGTCGGACTCCGGCACGGCATGACAGTAACCCGAGACATCCAACACAGGCCGCGTCGCGTCGTAGAGTTTCGTCGCGAGAAACAGCGCCCTCATCGTGTCGTCATGCACGGTAATGCGCTCGTCGAGTCGCCGCTGCGACTCGTTGAGCGGGCACCAGCCGACGATGCACGGGTGGTTGAAGTCACGCTGGAGGGCCTCGAGCCACTGCGTCACCTGACTGACCGGGTAGTTGGGACCGTTGTGGTTGCCCCCGCGCACAATCGTGCCGTCGGGCTGCTGCCACCAGCCGCGCACCGCCTCGGAGCCGCCGAGGCCCCAGTCGCTGAACTCGCCCCAGACGAGATAGCCGAGCCGGTCGGCGTGATAGAGGAAACGCTCCTCGAAGACCTTCTGGTGGAGCCGCGCGCCGTTGAAGCCCGCCGCGAGCGAGAGCTCGATGTCCTTCACCAAGGCGGCGTCGGTCGGCGCGGTCAGGATGCCGTCCGGATAATAGCCCTGGTCGAGCACCAGCCGCTGGAAGACGGCCCGGCCGTTCAGCTTTACCGCGTAGCCGTCGAGGCAGATGCTGCGCAGCCCGGCGTAGCTGCGAGCGGCGTCCACGATCCGGCCCTGTTCGTCGACGAGTTCGAGCTCGAGGTCGTAGAGATGCGGGTCCTCGGGCGACCACGGCCGGACCCGGTCGACCGGCACCGCGAGGTCGAGCCGCGGGTAAAAACCCTCGCCGCAGCGGGTGCTCGTCTCGCTCACCACGCCCTGCGCGTCGCAAAGCCGCGCCCGGTAGATCAGGCCGGCCTGCGCGCCCTGCACGGGCTGCTCGATGGCAAAGCGACGGTTGGCGAGGTCCGGGATAATCTTCGGGCGCTGGAGGTGGGCTCGTTTCGGCACGGGTTCGAGCCAGACGGTCTGCCAAATGCCGGTGGTGCGCGTATAGTGGCAGCCGGCATTGGCGTAGGTCCAGGCCTGCTTGCCGGACGGCATTGTCTCGCGGGCGTTGTCCCGGGCCCGGACGACCAGCGTGATCTTCCGCCCCGGCGCCGCGACCTCGGTGAGGTCGCACGAGAATGGTGTCATGCCGCCGCGGTGCCGTCCGACCTCAATGCCATTGGCCCAGACGAACGTGTCATAGTCGCTCGCCTGGAAGTGCAGCAGGATCCGCCGTCCCTTCCAGGCGGCCGGGATCGCGACCTCGCGCCGGTACCACACGGCATTGAGATAGTCGGTGTTCTCGACGCCCGAGAGCTTCGATTCCGGGCAGAACGGCACGATGATCGAACCGCGCAGCGGCCGTTGCACCAGCCCGCGGTCGAGGCCGCTGTCGCCCTGGTCGATTTCGAACTGCCAGCGGCCGTTGAGACAGAGCCAGTCGCGGCGGACAAGCTGGGGGCGCGGGTACTCGGGACGGGGCGCGGAAGTCAGGGTGGCCATGGGAAAAACCGAGCCAAGTCGCGCGGCCGGGGCAACGCGACCCGAATCCGGCCGGCGGCGAATGTTCGCGAATATTCCGCCGGTGGGGACTCGCCCGTGAGCCCTGCATTGACGCACGGGGTGATTTTTCGCCAGCTACGCGGAGCTTTCCCAGCGCGGGCCGGCGCCGGCCTGACTCCCCCCACCCATGACCGCCTCCTTGTCCCCTCCCCGCTCCTGGCTGGCGGCTGCGTGGCGCGAGTTGCGGTCCTTCTCGGGGCTGGGAACCGATGCGACCTTTCTGTGGCCGCGCTGGATCGTCCTGCGCGCCGTGGGCGTGGTTTTCATCATCATTTTCGGCGGCATCATTCATGAAAGCGACGCGCTGATCGGACCCCGCGGCCTGACGCCGCTGACCGGCCTGATCGCGCAGCTGCGGGCGACGCCGCCTGGCGGGGTCGCGGCCTTCCTCAAGAATCCAACGCTGTTCTGGTTCAATGCCTCGCCATGGATGGTCGGGGTGGTCCAGTGGACCGGCCTGCTCGCGGCGATCGCGCTCGTGCTCAATTTCTGGCCGCGGATGGCGCTCTCGGTATGCTGGGTCGCGCTGCTGTCGTTCGCGGATGGCTGGATCATCTTCTCCGATCCTCAGGTCGACTGGCTGATCCTCGAGACCACGCTGCTGTGCATCCCCTACGCCCCCGCCGGCTACCGGCCCGGGCTCGGGGCGCACTCCCCGCCGCGGCCGATCGCGTTCTTCATGATGCGGTGGCTGCTGTTCCGCGTGATGTTCGAGAACGGGCTGTCGAAGATCATGTACGGCGATCCGCGTTGGTACAACCTGACCGTCCTCGACGAGCTTTACCAGAGCGCGCCCTGTCCCACGATCCTCGGCTATTTCGACCACCAGCTGCCGCACTGGTGGCATGTGGGCGAGATCCTGCTTACCTACGCCGCGGAGTTTGTCGCGCCCATCTGGATGCTCTTCGGCGGGCGCCGCGCGCGCTGGTTCGCCTTCGGCTGCTGGACCATCTTCCAGCTCGGCATCCAGGCCACGTGCAATTTCGGGTGGCTGAACACGTCGGCGATCGCGCTGGGCGTGCTGCTGCTGGATGACCAGATGCTGGCCGACGCCGCGCGGTTGCTGCGCCGCCCCGGCCTGGCGGCCCGGTTCGCCGCGGCGGCGACCCCGGCGGTGGTGGCGCCGATCCGGAATCCGCTGTCCCGCTACGGCCTGCCGGCGGCGCTCTGGGTGCACTGGTACCTGACGATCGTCTATTTCGTGGTCCTGAGCTGCAAGATTCCCGAGAACGCGTTCTTCGAGACCGTCAACCGGCCGCTGCGCTATCTCTTCAGCGGCTTTGGCAGCGTCAACGCCTACGGGCTCTTCGCGTGGCTCGACCAGGAGCACAAGGTCGTCGAGTTTTGCGGCTCGAACGACGGCGGCCGGACGTGGCGCAACTATGACCTGCGCCATTTCCCGCAGCGCGCCGACCGCATCCCGGGGTTCATCGCGCCGCTGTTCCCCCGCTTCGAGGCGGCGCTGCAGATCGAGCTCGCGACCCGCAGCAAGCCCACCGCCCTGTTCGGCCTGGTCGCGCAGCGGCTCCTCGAGCGCAGCCCGGTCGTGACGGGCCTGTTTGAAAACGACCCTTTCCCGGACCAGCCGCCCCAGATGGTCCGGATCCAGCTGTACCGCGTGTGGTTCACCGACCTCGCCACCTGGCGCGCGACCGGCAACTACTGGCGGCGCGAGTATGTCGGCGACTACGGCCCGATGCGCTATCTCGACGCGAAGGGCTACGTCGCCGAGGCCGCGACGGAGTTCGACCAGATCTACGTGAAGGCCTACTACGGCAACCCGCAGGCCCAGAGTTTCCTCGGTTATGCCTACCTCAGCGGCGAGGAAGGCGTGGAGCGCGATCCCGCGGAGGCCGCCAACTGGCTGACCAAGGCGGCCGAGCAAGGCGTGCCGGGTGCCCAGCTCAACCTGTCGCTGCTCCTGGCCAACGGCGACGGCGTGGCGCGCGACCTTCCCGCCGCGGCCCGCTGGTGCCAGCGCGCCGCGGAACAGGGCCTGGCCGACGCGCAGGACCGCCTCGGCATCATGTACGCCGAGGGCATGGGACTGCCCCAAAATCTCCAGTCGGCGCTGGCATGGTTCACGGTCGCCGCCCAATCCGGCTCGGCCAACGGCGACCAGCACCGCCTCTACCTTGAGGCGCGGGTCGACTTCGCGGTGTCGCAGGCCGCGCGCCAGGAAGCCCAGGCCATCCAGGCCCGGATCAAGACCGCCAAGAACCTGCCGGCCAAGTAGGGCCGGCGGGACGCGGGAGGTCAGAGCTCGATCATCGCCTTCACGACGCCGGTCTCCGGTCGGGTCCACTGTGCGAACACCGCGGGAACCTCGGGCAGGCGGGCGCGGTGCGTGATCCATGGCTTGGTGTCGATCCGACCCGACTCGATCAGGGCGATGATGCGCCGGAATTCGACCGCGGTGCTGTTGCGGGTGGCGCACAGGGTCAGCTCGCGCCGGTGAAAATTGGGATCGTCAAAGGCAATCTCGCCCTGGACGAGGCTCGCAAACACCAGCCTTCCGCCCGGAGCCGGCCAATCGAACGCCGTCCGGAGCGAGCCGGGGTTGCCGGTGGCGTCGAACACGAGCGTCGGCAACTCGCCGCCGAGCTCCGCGCGCAGCCTGTCGGGGGTCAGCCCCCGGGCGTCGAGCGTGCCGACACCCAGCCAGCTGGCCGCGAACGCGCGGCGGGCGTCGTTGACGTCCAGGATCGTGACCTTCGCGCCGGCCTCCACCGCAAACTGGGCGACCGCGAGCCCGATCGGCCCGGCGCCCACGACCAGGGCCGATTCCCCCGCCTCGGGCGCGCCGCGCGCGACGGCATGCGCGCCGATGCCGAGGGTTTCGACGAGGGCAAGCTGCTCGAACGAGAGCCGGGTCGAGCCATGCAGCTTCGCGGCGGGCACCACGATCTCCTCCCGCCAGCCGCCGTCCACATGCACGCCGAGCACCTGCAGCGTCTCGCAGCAGTTCGTCTTGCCCTTCCGGCACGCGATGCAGCGGCCGCAGCTGAGGTAGGGCTCGACGGCGCAACGGTCACCCGGCCGCAGGTCCGTCACGCCCTCGCCCACCGCGAGCACCTCGACCCCGAGTTCGTGCCCCGGAATCCGCGGATACGTGAAGAACGGCTGGCGACCCGCGTAGGCGTGCTGGTCCGTGCCACACACGCCGCTGCACCGCACCCGTACCCGGGCCTCGCCGCGCGCCGGGGCGGCCGGGGCGGGCGTGTCACAGCAGATGAGATCGCCGGGTTGCCGGAGCTGGAGTGTTTGCATGGATTCGAGGGTCAGTTGTTCTCCGGCCGGCCGCTGAGCCAGGTGACATCCCGCACCGGCGCCAGCAGCGCCTGCACCGCCGCGAGCGCAGCGGGATCGGGCGAGCGGCTGGCGCAGTCCACCGCGCGGCGGACTTCGTCCGCGCTGGCGAAGCCGACGACCGTGGTGTCGATGTCCCTCAAGCCGAAGGCGAACTCCATCGCCAGGTCCGCGAGGTCGGTTTTTCGGTCGGCGCACCATCGCGCAGCCGCCGCGCAGGCCGCCCGGACGCTGGCGGGCGCCGGATGCCATTCCGGCAGCGGCCGGTGGGTCAGCAGGCCCATGACGAGCGGCGCCGCATTGATCACGCCCACGCCGTCACGCCGCAGTTCGGCGGCGTACGGCAGGAATGTCTGGTCCTGCAGGCTGGCGTGGGCGTAGCTGAGCACGGCGTCGACGCGAACCCGCGCCTTCGCCCGCACGGTGCGCAGCGCGGACAGCGGCAGTCCCGTGATGCCGACGAAACGGACCTTCCCGGAGGCGCGCAGCCGGTCGAGCGCCGGCAGGGTTTCGCTCCAGATCTGTTCCAGGGAGCCGAACTCAAGGTCATGGACCTGAATGATGTCGATATGGCCGCAGCCAAGCCGGGCCAGGCTTTCATCCACGCTGCGCGTGACCCGGGCCGCCGAGAAATCAAAGTCCCGCAGCTCCGCGCCATAGCGGCCCACCTTGGTGGCCAGCACATAGCGGTCGCGGGACACTCCGCGCAGCGCGCGGCCCAGCGCCTGCTCGGCTGCCGTCGCGCCATAGTATGGGGCGGTGTCGAAATAGTTGATGCCCGCATCGAGCGCCGTGCGCACCGCGGCATCGGCCTCCGCCTGGGTCACGGGACGGAACACGCTCCCGATCGGCGAGCCGCCGAAGCCGACCACCGAGACGTTCAGGCCCGTGCGGCCGAGGGGGCGCTGCTGCATGGGCCCCCAGCGTGGCCAACCCACCCGGGTGGGCAAATCCGAATCACCCGGACCGTCCCGGCCCGGGCGTAGAATCACCCCAACCGGGGCATTGACCGCCCGCGCTCCGGACGCCATCTCTGGCGGGCCATGTCCGAATCACCCGCCCCTGCCAACGTCTCGATGGATAACATTGTCGCGCTCGCCAAGCGTCGCGGCTTCATCTTCCAGTCCTCCGAAATCTATGGCGGCTTCAACGGTTTCTTCGACTACGGCCCGCTGGGGTCGGAGTTGAAGAAGAACATCCGCGACTGCTGGTGGAACGACATGGTCCGCCGTCGCGACGACATCGTGGGCCTCGAGTCCTCGATCATCATGCACCCCAAGGTCTGGGAGGCCTCCGGCCACGTCGCCGGCTTCACCGACCCGCTCGTGGACTGCAAGGTGAGCAAGCAGCGCTACCGTGCGGACCAGCTGTTCTTCTCGCCGGTCGTGGTCGACGGCCAGACGGTCGGCTACGTCTCCGCGCTCGAGAGCGAGAAGACCGGCGCCGACCTCCAGGCCGCCGCCGAGGCCTTCAAGCGCAAGAAGGCCATCCAGGGCACGCTGAGCCCGGTCGTCGTGAAGGACATGACCGAGGCCCGGCCTGACGAGATCCCGCTGATTCCCTCCCCCGCCACCGGCGAGGCCGGCAGCCTCACGCCGCCGCGCGCGTTCAACATGATGTTCGAGACGTATGTCGGCGCGCTCCGGGACGCGTCGGCCGTCGCCTACCTGCGGCCCGAGACGGCGCAGGGCATGTTCGCGGACTTCAAGAATGTCGTGGACACGGGCCGCGTGAAGCTGCCCTTCGGCATCGCCCAGATCGGCAAGTCATTCCGCAACGAGATCACGCCGCGCAACTTCATCTTCCGCTCGCGCGAGTTCGAGCAGATGGAGATGGAGTACTTCATCTCCGAGGACGCCGACTGGGCCACGTGCCACAAGGACTGGATCCAGTGGTGCTGGGACTGGCTCGTCTCGATCGGCCTCCCGCCGTCGCACCTCTCGCTCTACGCCCATCCGAAGGAGAAGCTCGCGTTCTATTCGAAGGGCACGGTCGACATCATGTTCGCCTACCCGTTCGGCGTGCAGGAGCTCTGGGGCATCGCCGCCCGCGGCAACTACGACCTCACCCAGCACGCGAACGCGAGCGGCAAGCCGATGGAGTACTTCGACGAGGCGTCGAAGAAAAAATTCGTCCCGCACGTCATCGAGCCTGCGGTCGGCGTCGACCGCATCCTGCTCGCGGCCCTCTGCGCCGGCTACGCCGAGGAGGACGTGAAGGACGAGAAGGGCAACGTCGAGAAACGGACCGTGCTCCGCCTCTCGCCGCGCATCGCCCCGGTCAAGGTCGCCGTGCTGCCGCTGCTCAAGAACAAGGAGCTGCTGACCGCGCGCGCGCGGGAGCTCCACAAGAAGCTCCAGCGCCGCTACGCCGTGTTCTACGACGAGGCCGGCGCGATCGGCCGCCGCTATCGCCGCCAGGACGAGATCGGCACACCGTGGTGCGTCACGATCGACTTCGAGACGATCGAGAAGGACGGCACGTTCACGCTCCGCGATCGCGACTCCATGCAGCAGAAGCGCATCACCGAGGCCGAGCTCTTCGCGCTGCTGGAGGAAAAGATCTACTGAGCGTGCGCGCGCGTTTCTTGAGCCGCTCCGCCCGCCGGGCCGCGGCCTGGTTCTGCCTTTCGCTCATGTCCCTGCCCGCCGCCGAGCCGCCCACGCTCGAACTCATCGAGGCGCCGGACGCCCCCGTGATCGGTCCCGGGCATCCGGACCTCGCCGGCAACCGCTATGGTTTCGAGGGCGGCTGCGTCGTGAAGGAGGCGGGAGTCTACCACCTGTTCACCGCCGAGATGGCCGGCGATCCCTTCTGGGTGAAGATGCGGCTCGCCCATTGGTCGAGTCCCGACGCGCGCCACTGGCGCCGGGTGTCGACGCTCTACGAAACGCCGGGCCGGATCACCCCGGGCGACCAGCGCTTCTCGCTCTGGGCGCCCATGGCGGTCTTCAACGCCGACGAGGACCGGTGGAATCTCTTCTACATCGCCTACCGCCCGGGCACGGGAGAGCGCGAGGGCCTGCACATGGACGGAAAAATCTGGCGGGCCGTCTCCACCGTCCCCGGCCGCGCCGGGATCGCCGGACCCTACCGCGACCAAGGCATCGTGCTCCAGCCGGACGCCGCCTCCCAGCCCTGGGAGGGTCAGCAGGGCACCGACTCGTTCTATCCGTGGAAGGTCGGGAGCAAGTGGTACGGCTTCTATGGCAGCCACCAGCACTGGCCGCGCGGGCCGTGGCTGGTCGGTCTCGCCGAGGCGCCGTCGCTGGCCGGGCCCTGGCGGCGATGCGAGGGGTTGAATCCCTCGCCGATCGAGCCGGTGTTCATCGAGAATCCGCTCGTCACCCGCGTGGGCCCGCGGTTTGTCGCGGTGTACGACAATTGCACCGCGGGTGACGACTATATTCCCGAGGGCCGCCATGTCGGTTACGCCGTTTCCTCCGACGGCATCCACTGGCCGAAGGGCGGCGACCTCCCGGTTCAGCCCGCCGCCGGCGCCGCGCAATGGTCCGAGGACATTCGCACGCCGCTCGGCCTGATCGCGGAGGAGGATGGCGCCTTCACCGTGCTCTACACCGGCAAGATGAAAGGAAAGAGTTTCTGGCCGGTCGGGCTGGCGCGGTTTCGCCTGAAGAGCCCGTAGGGCGTCGCGCCCAGGTGCGCACTTCTTGCTCGGATCCGACACCGGAGCTTATACCCGCCGCACGAGCGGCATCGGGCTTCCTTTGCCCAATTCCCGGGCGCATGGTGCCCGGTCGTATCGGTCAATTGCCGAGCCAGCCGTCACCTCTGACGGTGCCACCATGGGGTGACCGGCCCAGTAGTTCTGCCGCACGCCGGCCGGTAAGGTTCCGGCCGGAGCTTCTCTCTCAGATCATGTCACATCCGGTCATCATTCAGGGCGGCATGGGCGTCGCCGTTTCCAACTGGCAGCTGGCCCGCGTCGTCTCGCGCCTGGGTTCGCTCGGCGTCGTCTCCGGCACCGCGCTCGCCAGCGTCCTCGCGCGGCGGCTCGAGGCGGGCGATCCCGGCGGCGACATGCGCCGGGCGCTGGCGCATTTTCCCATCCCGGCCATGGCGGAGCGCGTGCTCGCCCGCTTCTACGTCCCGGACGGCAAGGCCGCGTCCGCGCCCTTCACCCTGACCCCCATGCCGTCCTTGCAGCCTGGAGCCGCGCTGACCGAGCTCACCGTGACGGCCAACTTCGTCGAGGTCTTCCTCGCCAAGGCCGGTCATAACGGCCTGGTCGGCATCAATCTGCTCGAGAAGATCCAGCTGCCCACGCTCGCCTCGCTTTACGGCGCCATGCTCGCCGGCGTGGACTACGTGCTGATGGGCGCCGGCATTCCGCGGGCCATTCCCGGCGCCATGGACCAGCTCGCGGCCGGCGGGGCAGCGGAGCAAAAGCTGGACGTAGCGGGCGCAGCGCCGGGGCAGGACTTCTTCAGCCGCTTCGATCCTTCCGCCTTCTTCGACGGCGCCGCCCCGAAGCTGAGCCGGCCCTTCTTCCTTGCGATCGTGGCGTCCGCCACCCTGGCCATGACCCTTGCCAAGAAATCTACCGGCCGAGTTGACGGCTTTGTCGTCGAGGGTGAGCTGGCCGGCGGCCATAATGCGCCGCCCCGCGGCACGATGACCCTGGATGCACGCGGCGAGCCGATTTACGGGCCCCGCGACGTCCCCGACTTGGGCAAGATCCGCGAGCTCGGCCTGCCATTCTGGCTCGCCGGCAGCCAAGCCCGCCCGGAAAGGCTGGCCGAGGCCCGGAGCGTGGGCGCCACCGGCATCCAGGTTGGGACGGCCTTCGCTTTCTGTGACGAGTCAGGCATCGACCCCGCGCTCAAGCGCCGGGTGATCGCGGCCAGCCGAGCCGGTCAGGCCCGCGTGTTCACCGACCCGGCCGCCTCGCCCACCGGATTTCCGTTCAAGGTGGCGGAAATGCCCGGCACCGTATCGGACGCCGCCATCTACGCGACGCGGGAGCGCGTGTGCGACCTGGGCTACCTGCGGGAACTCTACATCACCGCCGACGGCCACCTCGGGTACCGATGCGCGGGCGAGCCCGTCGAGGCGTACATGCGCAAGGGAGGAAACCGGTCCGAGACCGTGGGGCGGAAATGTCTGTGCAACGGCCTGATGGCCACCGCCGGGCTGGGCCAGGTCCGGCCGACGGGGCCCGAGCCCGCCCTCCTCACTGCGGGCAACGAGGTCGCGGACCTCGCGCGGCTGGTCCACCCCGACGCGGACCACTACAGCGCCGCGGACGTGATCCACTATCTGGAGAGTTCGGCCGCGGCCGCGCCGCTGAGCGCCTAGCGCGGGTCCCAGCCACCGAAGAGGTCCGCCCAGAACGCCGCCAGCGGCCCCTGCTCGGCGGCGGGAATCCGGACGGAAAACGGGAGCGACTCCGCCGCCGCCATGTCCGCGGTGAAATCCGCGACGGCGTTCAGCAGTGCCGCCATCACCTCCGGCGACACCCGGCTGAGGTCGTCATCCGGCCGATGGTGAAAGAATCGTCCGCCCGCGCAATTTGGCCGCATGAGCGTGAGGCCGGGCACGCCCGCCGCCACGAAGGGAAAATGGTCCGCGTAGGGCAGCAGCCCGTGCTCGCGGCGCACATACTGCCCGTGCCGCTCGAAATAAGGCGGCAGCAGCGCATCGAGTTCCGCGGGTCCGTTACCTGACAGCGTGTTCCATCCCAGCAGCGAGCCGAAGCTGTCGAAGTTGAAGATGAACCGGCCATCGCGCGCCAGCTCCGCGCGGTGCCGGCGCACATAGGCCGCGCTGCCCACGGAGAGCTGTTCCTCCGCGCCGAACGAGATCAGCCGGATCGTCCGCCGGCGCGGCAACGGGCCCAGCACGCGGGCCAGCGCGAGCAGGCCCGCCGTCGCCGATCCGTTGTCATCCGCGCCCACCGAGTCCGCCTGCGTGTCGTGGTGCCCGCCGAGCAGGAGCACGCCGGCCGCGGGATCCGAGCCGGGGAGCTCGGCCACGACATTCTGTGACTCCGCGGGACGGGGGCCGCCCACCACCCGGAACCGCGCGCGCGTCGCGCCGCGCTCGCGCCAGCGCCACGCGTCCAAGTAAGCGACGTTCAGGGAGGTCACGGCCCCGCAGCTCGCGACATACGCCGGAAAGATCGCGTCGGCGAGCGGCACGGCTCCGGGATAGCGCGTGTCGACCATCAGCACGCCGACCGGCGGCGCCGCCACCAGCCGCCGATAGTTCTCGCGCGACTCGATGTGGCACCCGAGGTGGAGCACGATGCGGCCGCCGAGCCGGGGACCAAGGTCCTTCTCCTGGTAGCCGGTCGCGCCCTCGAAGAACACCAGCGGCGCTTCCACCCACGCCCCATCGGTCCCGGGCGCATTGGCAAAGAGCGAGCAGCCGTGGTCGTGCCACGCTCCATCGTAGAAAAGCTGGAGCTGCTGCTCATGGACCTCGCGCCGCTGCACGGGAAACGCTTCACGCCAGACTCTCGCCCCGGTGCGCTCAAACTCGGCCGCGACGTAGTCCGCCGCCCGGGCCTCGCCGGGACTGCCCGCGAGCCGCACCCCGATCGTCTCGGTCAAGTGCCGCAGGTGCCGCAGGAGTTCGTTAGGTTCGATAGCCTGCATGGACGAATTGGACTTGCCACCAAGCTCACGAAGCCCGCGAAGCAATCCGGTTAGTGTTTCGTCCGGCCCTTCGTGCGGCTTCGTGCCCTTTGTGGCAAATGCTGGTCTAGCTTGCCGGGCGGAGTTTGACGATGAGATCCTTGGCCTCGACGGTGTCGCCGATGGCAGCGTGGATCTCGGCGACGACGCCGTCCGCGGGCGCGTAGATCGTCGTCTGCATCTTCATTGCCTCCATCATGAAGAGCTTGTCGCCCTTCGCGACCTTGGCGCCGACCGACGCGGACTGCACCACGACGAGGCCCGGGATCGGGGCCGCCACCTGCAGGGGGTCGGTGAGGTCCGCCTTGGGGCGCGCCTTCGCGGTGGCCTGGACGCTGCGGTCGTGGATGAAAACCTCGCGGGCGATGCCGTTGAGCTCGTAGGTGACCATGCGCCGGCCGTCCTTGTCGGGGTCCCCGACGTTGACGAGGCGGATGATGAGCATCTTGCCCTCCTCGATCTCGACGGAGATTTCCTCGCGCGGCTTGAGACCGTAGAAGAACGCCGGCGTCGGCAGCACGCTGACGTCGCCGAAATCGCGCTGGTGTTTCGCGAAGTCCGCGAAGACCTGCGGATACATGAGATGCGAGTAGAACTCGTCGTCGGTCGGCTCGCGCCGGAGTTTCTCGGCCAGCGTCTTCCGCAGGCCGGCGAGTTCCGCCGCGGCCCCCTTCGGGTCGGCGGCCGGCGTCGCGCCCTTCCGGCGGGCGCGCTTCCTCTCGGCCGCCACGGCGGCGAGGTAGCGGGCGTGCGCCTCCTTGAACTTCTTCTCGCCGAGCACGGCGCGCCAGACCGCGACCGGCCAGCCGCCCTCCGGCCAGCCCAGGCCGCCGGTCAGCATGTCGATCACGCTCTCCGGGAACGGCGTCGCGCCGGGCTCGAGGTTCACCACGTCAGCGGGACGGATGCCGCGGGAGAACAGGAACAGCGCCATGTCGCCGACGACCTTCGAGGACGGGGTGACCTTCACGATGTCGCCGAACAGCTGGTTGACCTCGGCGTAGGTGCGGGCGATCTCGGGCCAGCGGTGCGCCACGCCCATCGAGGCGGCCTGCTCCTTGAGGTTGGTGTACTGGCCGCCGGGCATCTCGTGGAGGTAGACCTCGGCGCTGCCCGTCTTCGGCGCGGTGTCGAAGGGCCGGTAGTATTCACGGACCGCTTCCCAGTAGTCGGAGAACCGGTTCAGCGCCTCAAGGTCGAGGCCGGTGTCGCGGGGCGTGTGCTGCAGCGCGGCGACCACGGCGTTGAGGTTGGGCTGGGCGGTGCTGCCCGACATCGCCGCGGTGGCAAGGTCGACGATGTCGACGCCGGCGTCCGCGGCGCGCAGGACCGACGCCGCGTTGATGCCGCTCGTGTCGTGGGTGTGGAAATGGATCGGGAGGCCGATCTCGTCCTTCAGCGCCTTGACCAGCCGGTGCGCGGCGTAGGGCCGGCAGAGACCGGCCATGTCCTTGATCGCGAGGACATGGGCGCCCATGCGCTCCAGTTCCCGCGCCAGCTTCACGTAGTACTTCAGCGTGAACTTGTCGCGGCGGTCGTCGAGGATGTCGCCCGAGTAGCACAGCGCCGCCTCGCACACCGCGTGGGTGTCCTGCACCGCGTCCATCGCCACGCGGAGGTTTGGGAGGTAGTTCAGCGAGTCAAAGATCCGGAAGATGTCCATGCCGTTGGCGGCGGCGTGGCGCACGAAGCCGGCGACGACGGAATCGGGATAGTTCGTGTAGCCGACCGCATTCGCCCCGCGGAACAGCATCTGGAAGCAGATGTTCGGCACCCGCGCGCGCAGGTGGCGCAGCCGCTCCCACGGGTCCTCGCTGAGGAACCGCATCGCGGTGTCGAACGTCGCGCCGCCCCACATCTCGAGCGAGTAGAGCTCCGGCGCGCGGCGGGCGAGGAAGCCCGCGCAGGCCAGCATGTCGTAGGTGCGGACGCGGGTCGCCATCAACGACTGGTGCGCATCGCGGAAGGTGGTGTCGGTCACCAGCAGGCGCTTCTGCTCGCGGGTCCACTCGGCAAACTTCCGCGCGCCGAGCCGGAGCAGCAGGTCGCGCGTGCCCGGGGGCGGCGCGCTGCGGTCGTCCTGGCCCGGGACGGCGACGGCCGGGAGCGGCTTGGCGGGACGGTAGCCCTTGGCGTGCGGGTTGCCGTTGACCACGACGTTGCCGAGAAAACTGAGGAGCTTGGTGGCGCGGTCGCGGCGCGGCTTGAAGGCGAAGAGCTCCGGCGACGTGTCGATCAGCGTGGTCGTGGCCTGGCCGGAGCGGAACAGCGGATGGCTGATGACATTCTCGAGGAACGGGATGTTGGTCTTCACCCCGCGGATGCGGAATTCGCTGAGCACGCGCCGCGCGCGGTTCATCGCGATCTCGTAGCTCTGGCCGCTGGTGATGACCTTCACGAGCATCGAGTCGTAGAACGGGGTGATCACCGCGCCGGCGTAGCCCATGCCGCCGTCGAGGCGGACGCCGAAGCCGCCCGGGGAGCGGTAGGCAAGGATGCGGCCGTAGTCGGGCACGAACTTGTTCTCGGGATCCTCCGTCGTGATGCGGCACTGGATGGCGTATCCGTGGCACGGCACGTCGGCCTGCGCCGGCATGCCGACCTCGGCCGAGTGCAGGGCGTGGCCCTGCGCGATGAGCAGCTGCGCCCGCACGAGGTCGAGGCCCGTCACCACCTCGGTGACGGTGTGCTCGACCTGGATGCGCGGGTTCATCTCGATGAAGAACCACTCATGGCGGTCGAGGTCGTAGAGAAACTCGATCGTGCCGGCATTGTCGTAGCGCACCTCGCGGGCCATGCGCGCCGCGGCGTCGCAGAGCTCGGTGATCACGCCGCGCGGAAGGCCGAAGCTCGGGGCGACCTCGACGACCTTCTGGTGGCGACGCTGGACGGAGCAGTCGCGCTCGTGGAGGTGAATGACGTTGCCGTGCTTGTCGCCGAGGACCTGAACCTCGATGTGCTTGGCGTTCGCGATGTATTTCTCGAGGAAGACGGCGGGATTGCCGAAGGCGCGCTCCGCCTCGGCCTGGGCCTCGTCAAGGAGCGCGGCGAGGTCCGCCGCCTTCTGCACCACGCGCATGCCGCGGCCGCCGCCGCCGAAGGCGGCCTTGATGATGAGCGGGAAGCCGATCTCCTTCGCGATCCTCAGCGCCGCCGCGCGGTCGGTCACGGGCTCCTCGGTGCCGGGCAGCGTGGGGACATTGATGCGCTTGGCCAGCGCCCGGGCCGCGGTCTTGTCGCCCATCATCTCGAGCAGCTCCGGTCGCGGGCCGACCCAGATGATGCCGGCCGCCTCGACCGCGCGGGCGAACGCGGCGTTCTCGGAGAGGAAGCCGTAGCCAGGGTGGATGGCCTGCACGCCCTTCTCCTTCGCCACGCCGACGATGCTCTCGATGTCGAGGTACGCCGCGACCGGCCCCTTGCCGTGGCCGACCTGGTAGGCCTCGTCCGCCTTGTAGCGGTGGATGCAGAACCGGTCCTCCTCCGCGTACACTGCCACGGTGCGGAGGCCGAGCTCGGTGCCGGCGCGGAAGATGCGGACCGCGATCTCGCCGCGGTTGGCCGCCATCAGCTTCTGCAGGGGGCGAATTTCGACTGGGGCGGTGGGACGGGACGAAGGGGTCACGATGAGGGAAATCCAGCCCCGCTTGTAGGGGACCGACACGGTGGGCGCCAAGGATAACCGTGCAGTTATGTCACCGAAGTCCACCGGGACCGTGCACGGAGTCCGCTTTTCGCTCCCGTTCAGCCAGGCACTCCGGCGAGCCCCGTCCCAGGTCCCGGCAGGCCTGCGGCCGCAGGGCGTAGACCGTGCAGAAGAAGACCGGGCCTTCCGCCCCGTTTCGGCGGACCTCCAAAGCGGCGCAATGTCCGGCCTTCATCCGTATGAACGCCCGGTTTCCGACAAAGTGCGCCAGCCGGTCGGCTTCCTCCCCCAGCCGGGCCCAGTCGTCACCGGTGACCCGGACAAAGGCGGGGGTCGCACCGAAGCAGCAGACGCCGCAGCGCAGGCAGTCGGTGGGGTGGTTGGCGGGTTCCACGGGCGCAGGGTCCCGGGTGCGGCACCGCGGGCAACCTGGCCAGCCTGCGGCGGCGCCCGCCGACAGGCAATCGTTTCGCCGGTGGCCCGCGCGCTTGCCGAGGACGGTCTGGATGCTCCTAATTGGCACGTGGCCGATTTCCGTCCGAGTGCCCGGGCGCTGCGCTGGTTCTGGCTCCTGCCGGCAGCCCTGCTGGTGCTGGCATTCCACGGGTCCCCGTTTCGCCCCGCGCTGGACCGGGCGTTCTTCGACCTGGCAAGCCGGCATCCGCTGCGGCCCCCGCCCCTGCCGGCGAATTCCGCCCTGGTCCTGATCGACGAAAACACCCTCAGCGCCCTCAGCGCGCAGGGCCTCCGGTGGCCTTTTCCCCGCGGGGTGTTCGCGCAGCTCATCGCGGGTCTGCGGCAGGCGGGAGCCGGGCGCATCGTGATGGATTTCACTTTTCTCGAGGAGTCTGATGCGGCCGAGCAGGACCTGCTGCTGGCCAGCGTGGCCGCCGCCACTCCGGGGGTTGTGCTGGCACGGACGTCGGAGCGCGGGCCGGTCTTTTGGCCGGATTCATTCACCGCGGCTCATGCCGTCTATTTCCGGGTCCCGCGGACCGGCCTGACCGATTTTCTCGCCGACTCCGACGGCATCGCCCGGCGGTATCGCGTGCCGGACTCGCTGGCCGCGGTGGCGCTGGAACCAGCACCGACGGTCGCCGGCGGCCTGTTGCGGTGGCACGGCGGACAGGCCCAAATTGCCGCCCGGGGCGTGCCGGTGCTCTCCGCCCAGACATTCATCGCGGCCGGCGCCCCCATCATCCGGCGGGTCGCCGCGGCGGCGGCGGACCCCGAGCCGGAGGCGGTGGCGGCGGCGCTGGCGGTCGAGGATCCCCTGACTGGTCCCGCGTTTGCCGCGGTTCGCGGCCGCACGGTGTTCGTGGGTGCCAACGCCAGCGGCACCTTCGACCTCAAGGCTCTGCCGGTCGGCAAGCTCGAGCCGGGCGTGCTCCTGCACTGGACCGCGTGGACCAATCTTGTCAGCGGCGGCTTCATCACCCAGCTCCCCGGCTGGAGCGGATGGCTGGTGGCCATCCTCGCGGCGGCGGTTCTGGTGCTGACGGCGGCGCGGCGAACGGGCCTCGTTTTTCCGACGGCCGCTGCCGTGGGTTTCGCGGTCCTGCTGCTCGGCGGATCCTATGCGGCACTGTCCGGCGGCTGGTTCTTTCCGCCCGCAACCCCGTTCATCGCCGTGATGCTGGCGCTGCTCGGCGTGGTGGCGGAGAACTTCTGGCGCGAGCAGCAGCGCAAGCGCGAGATCCAGGCAATGTTCGGCTCCTATGTGGACCCCGGGGTCGTGGAGCTCCTGATGAAGGACCCGGCGGCGATCCGCCTGGGCGGGGAAAAGCGCTCCGCCACGGTCTATTTCTCCGACCTGGCCGGCTTCACCGACCTCTCGGAAAAACTTCCGCCGGAGGAGCTGATGCAGGTGGTCAACCGCTACCTCCAGGAGATGAGCGAGTGCCTGATCGACCACGGCGCCTACATCGACAAGTACATTGGGGATGCCGTGATGGCGGTGTTTGGCGCGCCGGCAACCAATCCCCACCATGCCGAGGCTGCCTGCACGGGTGCGCTGGCGGCCCGGGACGTCCTGGCGCGCATCAATGCCGACCTCCGGCGCACCCACGGCTACACCCTCGCCATGCGGATCGGCATCAACACCGGCGAGATGCTGGTGGGCAATCTCGGTTCCGACCGGAAGAAGAACTACACCGTGCTCGGCGACGCCGTGAACCTTGCCTCGCGCCTCGAGGGGGCGAACAAGGAGTTCGGCACCGAGATCATGCTCGGGGAGAACACCGCCCGCGCCGTGGCCGGGAAGTTCGCGCTGCGACCCCTCACAAGGCTGAGGGTGAAGGGCAAGCTGACCGCCGTCGAGGTGTTCGAGCTCGTGGGCCGGCCAGAGCAGCTGACCCCGGACCAGCAGAGCTTCCTGGCCGCCTACGGCCAGGGTTACGCTTACTTTGTGGCGCGCCGGTTTGCCGAGGCGGCGGCGGATTTTGACCGTGCGCTCGCGGTCATGCCCGATGATGATCTGGCCCGCGAGCTGCGGGACCAGTCCCGCCAGCTGGCCTCCGAGCCGCCCCCGGCGGACTGGGAACCGATTGTAACCCTGAAATCCAAATGAAAACCCCGATCCCCGCCTGGCTGGCCGCGTCCGCCGGGCTGCTGGTCTCCGCCGCGGCGCTCCACGCCGCGATTGCCGCGGGTGGAGTGGTCTACTCCAAGCGTTACGAAACCCGGCTGCTGGCCGAGCCCCAGCCCATGGCGACGCCGGCGGCCAAGGTCGAGTTCGGGCGCAAGCTGAAGGTCGACGAGGTCCGCGGAGCCTGGCTGCGGGTCAGCGACGGTTCCGCCGCCGGCTGGGTCTTCAACGGCAACGTCTCCGAAACAAAACCGGCGGACATCAAGGGGCTCGAGGGGGTGCCGCTCGCGGCCAGCTCGACCACCGCCACCGCCGCCGCCCGCCCGCTCACGCCAGCCGCGTCGGACTACGCCAACCGCCGCCACCTCGCCAACGCGAGCGGCGACCTGAATTGGCTCCTCTCGGAGTGCCACGCGATCACCGCCGCGGAGGTGGAAAAGTTCCTGCAGGAACAGAAGAAGGGAGAGTTCCAATGAAAAACCTCGCCATCTTCCTGTTCGCCCTCGCCCTCGCCGCGGGTGCCCATGGCCAGTTTGATTTCGGCAAGCTCTCCAAGGGCCTGGACACCCTCAAGAGCGTCGGCAAGGTCGCCAAGGCCGCCACCAAGATCGGCCCGGCCGAGGAGCGGGTCATCGGCGACTCCGTGGCCCTCGAGATCGTCGGCCGGTACGGCGGCCTGGTCCGCGACGAGGCGATCATGCGCCGCGTCAATCTCGTCGGCCGGGCCCTCGGCCGCTACTCGAGCCGGCCGGAGCTCGACTGGCGCTTCGGGGTCCTGAATTCCGACGCGGTCAACGCTTTCTCGGCCCCCGACGGCTACGTGTTCATCACCCGCGGCCTCTATAATTTGGCGGACAGCGACGACGCGCTGGCGGGAATCCTCGGGCACGAGATCGCCCACATCACTCGGCGCCACGCGCTCACCATCGTCGAGCGCGGGGAGTTCATCTCGGGCGCGACCAGCCTCGTGGCGGAACGCAGCGGCGACGCGCGCCAGCTGGAGGCCCAGCTCAAGCAGTTCGATCTCGGGGTGGAGAAGATCATCTCGACCCTGTGCGAGAAGGGCTTTGATCCGCTCACGGAATACGACGCTGACCAGGAAGGCCGCAGCCTCGCGGTCACCACCGGTTACGCGTCCGGCGGACTGCGCGGCGTGCTGGTCAAGCTGGACCAGGCCGGCGGCGATCCCCACGTGATCTTCTCGACCCATCCCCCGCTTAAGGAACGCATCAGGCGCCTTCCCGAGTGACCGGCCTCGGGCGCCGGAACCCGGCAGCGGGACCGGCGGTCAAGGTGGCTTCGGGTCTCAACGGACCCTGCGGTTTTTTCCCTTCCCTATGAAATCCAAGATCCTCGTCGTGGTCGTCATTCTCCTCGCGGTCATCCAGTTCATCCGGCCCGCGAGGAACCTCTCCGCCGCCGAGCCCTTCACCGGGCCCAACGACCTTACCGTGATGCATCCGGCCCCGCCGGAGGTGAAGCAGATCCTGGCCGCCGCCTGCTACGACTGCCACTCGAACAACACGCGCTATCCCTGGTACGCCGAGATCCAGCCGGTCGGCTGGTGGCTGGCGAAGCATGTCAAGGACGGCAAGCGGCACCTGAACTTCTCGGACTTCGGCGCCTACGATGCGAAGCGCCAGGGCAAGAAGCTCGACGGGATCCTCGACGAGGTGAAGGACCACGGCATGCCCCTGCGGTCGTACACCCTGGTGCACACCGACGCCCGGCTGACCGACGCGCAGATCGCCGCGCTGTGCCGCTGGGTGGAGTCGGCGCAGCAGGCGACGACCAAATAAGCTCGCGGCTCCTTTCAGCCACGAATGGCACGAAGCTCACCAAGGTCGGGCTTCTATCGGAATCTTGGCGCGGGTTGACGCCACGGAGACCACAGAGGCGTCACGGAGGGCACGGAGCCATCCAGATGAGGTTGTGCTCCAGCCAAGCCGGACGCTCGATGCTCCGTGACCTCGGTGTATCCTCCGTGTTCTCGGTGTCACCCAAAGCCATTATCCGGGCTTCGTGCCCTTGGTGCGCTTGGTGGTGAAACTCTCTCCGCTGCCCGTCCGGCACGTTTTCGCGTTACACGCCGAGCGTGATGCGGCAGGGTGGCGGGTCATGAGCGCCTCGGAAATTCGCTATGCGGTCATCGGCATGGGCGGCATCGCCCAGCTTCACCTGACCCACATCGCCTCCCAGCCAGGCGTAAAGGTCGTCGGCCTGGCCGACATCACCGACCCGAAGACGTGGCGCGTGCCCGAGGCGCACGCGGCGGCGGCGCGGTTCCAGGATGCCGAGAAGATGATGCGCGAGACCAGGCCGGACCTCGTCTCGGTCTGCACGCCCAACAAGCACCATCATCCCTTCACGCTCCTGGCCCTGCGGCACGGCGCCCACGTCGCCTGCGAGAAGCCCCTCGCCATGACCGTGGCCGAGGCCGAGGAGATGGAGGCGGCGCGCGCCACCGCCGGCCGGCTGGGCGGCATCAATTTCTCCTACCGGAATGTCGCGGCGTTCCGTTTTGCCCGCGAGCTGATCGCCGGCGGCGAACTCGGCCGTCTCACCCGCGTGAACACGGTCTACCTCCAGAGCTTCCTTGGCGCCCCGGCCACGCCGTACTCGTGGCGGAACGACGTCACGCTCGCCGGCTTCGGTGCGCTCGGCGATCTCGGGGTGCACATGATCGACGGCGTGCGGTTTGTGACCGGGCTCGGCTTCCAGCGGGTCGTGGGCCTCGCCCAGCGCCTGATCGCCGAGAAGCCCGATGCGGCGGGCCGCCGGCAGGCGGTGACGACCGACACGAACGCGGCGTTTCTCGCGGAGCTCACCGGCGGGGTGGTCGCGACGTTTGAGACGACGCAGGTGGCGCCGGGCTACGGGAACTACTTCCGTCTCGAGGTCTCCGGCGAGCGCGGGACACTGGCGGTCCACTCCGACCATCCCGACGAGATCTGGCTGCGGGCCGGCGCGACGCTCACCCGCTACGCGACCTGGCGCACCGACCTGCCGCTGCAGCGGCTGCCCACGGACTTTGCGGGCCGCCAGGGTCCGGGGACGCCCGCCGCCATCGTGCCAGCGATCCGTGGCGAGAAGGTCGAATATCCGACCTTCGCCGACGGCCTGGCGGCGCAACGCGTGCTCGGCGCGCTGCTCGATTCGATGCAGTCAGGTTCGTGGCAGAAAACCACCTGAGTTCGCCATGCTCCGTCCGCCCGAGACCTTTGCAACCGCGCGCCTGACCGCCAGGCCGCCGACCGTGGCGGACGCCCCGGAAGTTTTCCGCGCCTACGCCAGCGACCCCGAGGTGACGCGTTACCTCACGTGGAAGGCATATGTGAAGCTGCCACCGCTCGAGGAATTCCTCAAGGGCCGCGAGGAGACCTGGCGCACCGGCGCGGGTCACTTCGCGTGGCTGCTGCGGCTCCGCGACAACCAGGAGGTGGTCGGCTCGATCGGCCTTTCGATTGAAAGGCACCACGTGGTCTTCGGTTACGTCCTTGGCCGGAAGCACTGGGGCCGGGGCTTGATGGCGGAGCCGTTGCGCTGGCTGGTGGACTGGTCGCTGGCCCAGCCCGGCATCGTCCGGGCCTGGGCTTTTTGCGACGTCGAGAATCCTTCCTCCGCCCGCGTGATGGAGAAGGCCGGCATGCAGCGCGAGGGCATCCTGCGGCGTTGGCATGTCTGCCCCTCGATCGGGCCCGAGCCGCGCGACTGCATTGTCTGCGCCCGGGTCAGGTAGCTGCGGGGGCTACGCCGCCGGGCGTCTCCCGGTTACAGGGTCTTGCCCGTTTTACGGAGGTTTTTTAGAGGGGACGCATGAAACCCCTTCCCGCTGGGCCGCGTCAACCGGCTCATATCCACCTCCTGTTGACCATGAAGAACGATCCCGCCTTCAAACTGCTCGCCGCGATCATCATCGCGGGTGTCGCCGCCTGCCTGCTCGCGCCCACCACCCGCGCCGCCGAGAGCGGCACGACGAAACCGAAACACAGCCGCACGCACACCGGCACTTATCAGACCGGCAACGGCGGCAGTGGCACCGTCAACTCCACCGTCACGGGCGGCGGCGGTGAGCGGACCCGCAGCACCACGCTCACCAACCAGAACGGCCAGACCGCCACCCACACGTCGAACCGGACCTGGGACAAGACCACGGGCACCGGCACCGTCAATTCGACCACCACCGGCTTCAACGGCCGCACGACCTCCCGCCAGGGCACGCTCACCAAGAACGCCGACGGCACCCTTTCCGGCCAGGGAACCATCACCGGTCCCAAGGGCGGCACCTCGACCTACGCCGACACCACGGTGAAGACCCCGAACGGTCGCGTCACCACGGGCACCGTCACCGGTCCCAACGGCCACACCAGCACCTTCACGAACACGGTCACGCACAACGGCCCGGGCCAGACGACGCACACGGAGACGGTCACGGGCCCCCACGGTCAGACCAAGACCCGGACGCAGTCGGTCAAGGTCACCCCGACCCCCTGACGGATTCGCTCCCGCGTCGGCCGTCGGCGAGGCCGGCCAGTCCTGTGGCGTTGCGCGCCCGGATCAGCCCTTCAGCGCGCCGGCGGAGACGCCTTTCACGATGTGCCGCTGGAGCAGCAGGTACACCGCAAGGATGGGGAGCGTGACGAGCACCAGACCGGCGAAGAGCATGCCGTAGTCGGTGCGGAACTGCGCGGTGATGGAGAGATTGGCCAGACCGAGCGGGAGGGTTCGCGCCGCCTGCGTGGCGTCGCCGCCGATCAGCATGAACGCGAAGAAATATTCCTTCCACACGCCGATGAACTGGAAAATCGCGACCGTCATCAGTCCCGGCCGCGCCAGCGGCAGCAGCACGCGCCAGAACGCCGCGAACTCCCCGCAGCCGTCGATCACCGCCGCCTCGTAGAGCGAGCGCGGCAGCGAGCGGAAGAAGCCCGCGAGGATGAACACGGCGAAGGGCAAGCCGTTCGCCGTGTAGACGAGGATCAGGCCGAGCTTGGAATTCAGGAGTCCCAGCGCCCGCATCTCGAAGAACAGCGGAATGATCGTGAGCTGCGCCGGGATCATCAGGCCCGCGAGGAAAAGCCAGAACACCATCCGGCCGAGCGGGTGGTAGAACCGCGCCAGCGCGTAGGCTGCCAGCGCCCCGAGCGCGACGATCAGCGCGACCGAGACGACGGTCACCTGCACGCTGTTGAGGAAATAGTCGCCAAACCGCGCCTCGTGCCAGGCGTGGCCGTAGTTCTCGTACTGGAGCTGGCCCGCCGCCGGCAGCGCGAACGGCTCCCGGAAGATCGCCTCGTCGGTCTTCAGCGACGAGTACGCCACCCAGAGCATGGGATAGATCACCCAGGCCGCATAGCCGAGCAGCACGGCGAAGATCAGCCCGCCGGAGAGGTTGAGCCGCGCCGGTTTCATGTCTCGACGGCCTCCCGCCGGAGGCTGCGCATGACCGCGGCGCTCGCGGCGAACACGAGCACGAACAGCACCACCGCGATCGCGGTCGCGCGGCCGATGGCGAACTCCTTGAACATGGTCGCCACCAGCAGCGTGCCGAGCGTGTGCGCCGTGGTGGTGGGATCCTGCGACGTGAGCAGCCAGACCATCTCGAACGCATTCAGGCCCGCGATGACGAGGAACACCGCGCTCACGACCAGGATCTCCCAGATCATCGGGAGCGTGATCTGGAAGAACTGCCGCACCGGCGACGCGCCATCGAGCTCGGCCGCCTCGTAGAGCTGCGCGTCGATGCCCTCCATCGCGGCGAGGTACAGGATGAGATTAAAGCCGCAGGCCATCCAGAGGTAGATCGGGACCAGCGCCCAGTAGAGGTGGCTCTGCGCCAGCCACGGGTAGCCCTCGAACGACCGCAGCCAGTCGTTGTCCAGCACCTGCCCGAGCGCGACCAGCCCGGCGTTGACGATGCCGCCATGGGGTTCGTAGGCGCCGAGCCACAGCAGGGTCGCGGCCACGCCGCCGAGGAGGTTCGGGAACAGGAACACCGCGCGAAACACGTGGGCGCCCCACACGCCGCGGTGGATTAGCGTCGCGAGCAGCAGCGCGAGCGGCACCACCACCACCGCGGGCACGACCATCAGGAAGGCGTTGTTCGCGAGCGCGGACCAGAAGACGTCGCTCTCGAACAGCAGCCAGCGGAAATTGTAGGTGCCCGCCCAGCGCGGCGGATTGAGTCCGTCCCAGTGGGTGAACGCCCACAGCCACGCCGCCACGCCCGGCGCGATCACCAGCGCCGCGTAGAGCAGGAAGCCCGGGCCGACAAAGCCGATCGCCATTCGCGGCCGCAACCGCGCAAAGCCCGCGCCCTCCTCGCCGCCGGATTCCCCGCGACCCTTCCGCGCGGACCGTCGCCGCCACTGCTTCCAGGCCAGCCAGCCGCCAAAGCCGGCGAGCAGCCCGAGCAGGAGCGTGCCGGCCACCGGGTGCCGGTAGTCCACCCAGCCCGGCTGCGCCGCCCGGTGCCGCTCGGCCTCGGCGGCGGCCTCCAGGCGCTCGCCAAACTCGCGCGGGGTGATCTCCCCGCGCATCAGCCGCAGCCGCGCGTCGGTCAGCGCCTGCCGGATTGCGGGCGGCTGCGAGAGATCGGCGGCGACGTTGATCGCGGAGGTGCTTTCCTCGATCAGCTGCGCGGTGTCGCGCATGCGTTCCGAATAGGCCGCGAGCGGCACGCCGCGCACCGCCACCGGCGAGTCCACCCGCCGCACCCAGGCCTCGGCCCGCTCGCGCGACGTGAGAAAACGCAGGAAGTCCACCGTCGCCCGTTCCTTCACGCGGTCGCCCGTCGCGAACACAAAGAAATAGTCCGAGCCCACCTGGAGCAGCCTCGGGTCGCCCTGCCCGTCGGCAAAAACCGGGAGCCGCATGGCGCCAAGCTCGAAGCCCTCCGGAAATTTTCCCTTCATCTCGTTCACCATCCAGGAGCCCGAGATGTTCATCGCCGCCCGGCCCTCGAGCAGCTCGCGCTGCGCCGCGGTGTGGGTCAGTCCCTGCCAGCCCGGCGAGAAATACGGCGCGAGCCGCTGCCAAGTTTCCACCGAACGCAGGAAGCGGGGGTCAAGGTAGATGCCCGGCGCGGAATTCCGGTACTCCGGCCACGCCCCGGCCCCGGCCAGGCTGCACCAGGCGGAACGCAGCAGGCAGTCGGTGTAGCGCAGATAGACGCCCGGCACGGCGAGCGGCGCGCGGCCGAGGCGCCTGATCCGCTCGCAGAGTGCGAAAAACTCGTCCCAGGTCACCGCCGGCGCGAGGTGGTGCTGCCGGAAGAACTTCCGGTCGTAGAACACCGTCCAGCAGGCATAGCTGAACGGCAGGCCGTAGGTGCCGTCCGCCAGCTTCCACGCGTCCAGCGCGCCAGGCAAAAACGTGTCGCCCCAGCGGCGGTCGCCCTCCCAGTTCCGGTCCCGCGCGAGGAACGGCGCGAGGTTGAGCAGCCGCCCGGCCCGGATCAGTTGCGGCCAGAGGATATCCGCCGCGGCCGCCGCATCGGGCGGGTTGCCGTCGATCAGCCGGATCCGGAGCTGGTCCGCGATGCGCGGATCGCCGTACAGCCGGATGCGGACGTCGGGCCGCGCCTGCTCGAAGCGGCGCGCGGTCTCCTCGTAGAACGCGATGCCGTACCCGCCGGCGAAAACCGGGATGTCGAGTTCGGTCACCGCCCCGAGCCGGGCCGCCGCCAGCAGGCAGGCGCCGAGGCCCAGCAGGAGGCGGAGGTGCGGCGGGCGGATCATTTCGCCACGACGAGCGGAAAGCCGTTGCGCTTCAGCGCGCGGTAGAGTGCCGCGATGTGGGCGCGGTCCCGGGTCTCGACCGTGCAGTCGGCGTGAACCTCGTAGACATCGGGGCCGCTGAAGGCGCGGTCGTGGGCGATGTCCTTGATGCTCGCGCCGGCCTCCGCGATCACGCGGCACAGCATCGCAAGGCCGCCCGGCCGGTCGCTGATGCGGGCGGTGAAGCGGGTGAGGCGGCCGTCGTTCACCAGGCCCTTCTCGATCACGCGGCTCAGGATCGCCGGGTCGATGTTGCCGCCGCCCACCACGAGCACGACCTTCCGGCCCCGCAGCTTCGGCAGCCGTCCGGCCATGAGCGCCGCGAGCGGCGCCGCGGCGGCGCCCTCCACCACGGTCTTCTCGAGCTCGAGCATGCGGAGGATCGCCAGCGAGATCCAGTTCTCCCCGACGCTCACGACCTGGTCGACGTGGCGCCGGGCGAGCGCAAAGGCGTTGGCCCCCACGGTGAGGGTCGCGAGACCGTCGGCCAGGGTGGCCCGCCGGGGGACGATGACCGGGTGCCGGGCGCGCAGCGCGGCGGCGAGGTTGCCGGTGGCGACGCTTTCGACGCCGATGACCTTGACGCCGGGCCTCAGGCTTTTCACCGCCAGCGACAGGCCCGCAATGAGGCCGCCGCCGCCCACCGGGCAGACGATCGCCTCGACGTCCGGCACCTGCTCGAGGATTTCCAGGCCCATCGTGCCCTGGCCCGCGATGATGTCCGGGGCGTCGAAGCCGTGGATGTAGGTCAGACCCTCCGCGGCCACGAGGCGGTCGGCCTCGGCGCGGGCCTCGGCGAAATCGCGCCCGCGCACCAGGACGTTGGCGCCGAGCCGCTGGCAGGTGGTGATCTTGATGAGGGGGGCGTAGTCGGGCATGACCACCGTCACGGGAACGCCGAGCAGCTGGCCGTGATACGCGAGCCCGAGGGCGTGGTTGCCGGCGCTGGCGGCGATGACGCCGCGGCGGCGGGCGGCGGCGGGCAGGCGCAGCAGGGCGTTGCGGGCGCCGCGTTCCTTGAACGAGCCGGTGCGCTGGAAGTTGTCGAGCTTGCAGGCGACGTCGGCGCCGGTGATCTCCGACAGCGGGATCGAGTGCGGGCAGGGCGAGACAATGACGCCGCCGGCGATGCGGCGGTGGGCGGCGCGGATGTCAGTCAGGGTGACGGGCATGCGGGAGGATGTAGCCCGCGGATCCGCGCGTGGGAACCAGAAAGATGGCCGATGGCAGGTCTCCGTCGGGATTAGCGTTGCCGCGCCCCGGACCGGGGGTAGAACCCTGCTGCGAGTGGGATCCGGCCTCCGCCGGGCGGCCCGCACCCTCCCTTTCCATGTATCAAGTCACGTTCTCGGAGCAGAGCATGCACGAGCTCAACCGCCTCGACAAGCTGGCCCAACTCGAGGTGATCGAGCCGATCAGCACGCTCAAGCCGTCCGATCTCGCCAACCCGCGCGAGCCGCTCGGCCGGTTCCACCGGGGCGAGCGGGAGTACTATCGCCTGCGCTCCGGCGACTACCGCTTCTACTTCGAGGCGAAGGGCGAGACGCTCCACACCCATTACATCCTCCACAAGAATTCGCTCGAGGACTTCCTCCTGCGGAACAAGCTGCCGGTGTCGGAGCAGCAGCTGGTCGAGCAGCATTCCAAGTTCTGGAAATACCTCGAGAGCCTCACCAAGAAATGAATCTCCGCCGTCCCAGCCCCAGCGACGACCTGGAGGCCCGCGAGGATCCTTACAACGTCACGCAGGCGAGCCGGATTTATTTCCTGCCGAACCTGATGACGGCCGGGAACCTCTTCTGCGGCTTCGTCGCGGTCATCCACTGCATCCAGGCCCGGCTCGCCGAGACGGTCCCGACCGGCGAATACCTCAACAAGACCTCGGCCGACCACTACATCCAGGCCGTCTGGTTCATCTTTGGCGCAGCCGCCTTCGACACGCTCGACGGCCGGCTGGCGCGCATGGGCGGCCGCGAGTCGCTGTTCGGCGCGGAGTTCGATTCGCTGGCGGACGTGGTCTCCTTCGGCATCGCCCCGGCGCTGATGGTGTTCTTCCTGATCCTCTCGCCCACGCAGGGCTATGAGGCATTCCGCAACATCGGCTGGTTCGTGGGCTTCATCTACCTCCTCTGCGCCGCGGTCCGCCTGGCGCGGTTCAACGTCATCACCAATCCCCTGCTCCATCGCGACAAGAAGGAGACCAACAAGGATTTCGTGGGCCTCCCGGTGCCCGCCGCGGCCGCCACGGTGGCTTCGCTGGTGCTTTTCCTCCTCCATCTGGCCGCCATCGACCGCGCGCTCCGCTACTGGGCGCTGGCGCTGCCGCCCCTGATGCTCCTGATCGCGGTCCTGATGGTGAGCACCGTCCGTTATCCCAGCGGCAAGGGCGTGGACCTGCAGACCCGGACCCGCCTGCAGCCCTTTGTGCTCCTGCTGGCGCTCGTCGCGCTGCTGGTGGTGTTCAAGGAGATCGGACTGCTCTGTGTCTGCCTGGGCTACATCTTCTTCGGGCTGATCCGCCACTGGCGGCGCTCCAAGCGTCCCCCGCCGCCAGCCGCAAACCCAGCCTGAAATCCGGTTGAGAGTTCTTTGTGAACAACCAGCCGATGGTTTCCCAACAACTCCGGCGATGGGAACAACCCGGCCTTTGCGAACGGCGACCCGAAAGCTTCTGCACAACCGGATAAGCGCCGTTTTCAGAGTGAAAACCCGGGGTTGTTGGAGTTGCTCGCAGCGTATAATAGTACTGCTTTAATTATCTATTGATCCCATATCCCAATCGCCTTTGTTAACTTCCCAAAACCGGTTCCTCGCCCCGACCTCATGAAATTCAAAATCAACCGCGACCATTTCGCCAACGGCCTTGCCCAAGTGCTCAATGTCGTCGGGTCCAAGGCCACGATGCCCATCCTGAGCAACGTGCTGATTGAGGCGGAGAAGGACCAGATTTCCCTCACCACCACCAACCTCGACCTCGGGATCCGCTGCAAGATCAAGGCCGAGGTGAAGGAAAAGGGCTCCGTGACGCTCCCGGTGAAACGCCTGGCGACGATCGTGCGCGAGCTGCCGAATGTGGACGTGGCCTTTGACGCGGCGCCGAACCACCAGGTCAAGCTGACGTCCGGCGGCTCGACGTTCCGTATCATGGGCATCGGCAAGGAGGAATTCCCGCCGCTGCCGGAATTCGGCGACGAGAAGGCCTACACGCTCGAGCAGGCCGAGCTGACCGCGATGCTGAAGAGCGTCGCCTACGCGCAGTCGACGGACGAGACGCGCTACATCCTCAACGGCGTCTATTTCAACTTCAAGGACGGCAAGCTCTCGCTCGTCGCCACCGATGGCCGGCGCCTGGCGCTGGTGTCCAAGGAAATGGACGTGCCGGCCGCCTCGGCGGGGGCAATCATCCTGCCGGCGAAGACCGTGGCCGAGCTGATGCGGCTCCTCGACAAGGGCGAGAAGCTGAAGATCAACTTCAACGAACGCCGCGCCGCGTTTCAGATCGGCACCGACAAGGACACGAGCGGCCTGATCGAAAGCGTCTACCTCTACTCGAAGGTCGTCGAGGGCAACTACCCGAACTACAACCAGGTCATCCCGAAGGAGACCCACCAGCGGATCAAGCTGGAGCGCGAGCTTTTCCTCCAGTGCGTGCACCGCGCCGCGCTGGTGTGCTCCGAGAAGTCGAACTCGGTCAAGATCAAGCTCAGCAGCAATCTTCTCGAGATCACCGCGCAGAGCCCGGACTTCGGCGAGGCGCACGAGTCGATGGCGATCGGCTACAGCGGGCCGGAGCTCCAGGTCGCGTTCAATCCGACGTTCGTGATGGATCCGCTGCGCGCGCTGACCAAGGACGAGATCTTCTTCGAGCTGAAGGACGAGGTGAGCCCGGGGGTCTTCAAGACCCTCGACAGCTTCATCTGCGTGATCATGCCCGTGCGGCTCAGCTGATTTTCTTCCGCCGGCGGGCTAGGATTTGCCGGCGGAAAGCGTATATTTCGTGGCCGGCCCCGACGCGGGGCCTGTTCCTTCGTGGAAATTCCCTACTTCATCCTCGGCGCCATCCTGCTCTCGCTGATTCTGGCCCAGACCAACCAGCGGGTCGGTTCGCCCCTGCTCGCGATCATCGACCGCTGGCTGCGCTGGCTGGTGTTCGCGTTCGGCGGCGCGCAGGTCTGCGTGGACTTCCAGCTGATCGACCGGCCGTTCTGGGTCCTGGTGTTCGTCTTCTTCCTGCTGTGGTTCCTCGGCGAGACGCTGCTGAGCTGGCTCAGCATCCACGCCCTCAGCGTGAGTCCCCTGCCGCTGTTTCCGCGGTATGCGCTGAACCAGAGCGGCGACGAGTGGCCGACCCAGCCGCGCGCGCTGCAGGTGCGCGACTGGCTTCGGCAAAACGGCTTCAAGCAGGTGCAGGCGATGAAGGCGGAGATCGGCGGCGGCATCTACCTGCGGGTGTCAGTCTACCAGAACCTCGACGCCACCATGCGCGTGCAGGTGACCTTTATTCCCCAGGCCAGCGGCACCATCACGCTTTGCTTCGCCATCACCTCGCTCACGGCCGATGGCCGGCGCTTCGTGACGGACAATCTTTACGTGCCGTTTGCGGGTTTTTATCCGGAACACTGGTTCGTGGAACGCAGCCCGCTCTGCCGCTCGCTTCCGCGGCTGCTGTCGCGGCACCGCGACCGGCTGGTCTCGTCGAACGAGATCGCCGTGCCGTTCACCGTCGACCCGCTGACCGACCTCAACGTGACCCAGAGCGAACTCGACCGCCTAAACACCGAGATGGGTTTTCTGCACACGCACCAGGACCGCGAGGACCTCGGCAAGATCACCCACGAGGGCCGCTACCGGGTCTGGAAGGAAATCTGGACGCTGAACTACCTCGGCCGCGCGGCGCGGTATCTCTAGGAAATTCGCCGCAGGCGGGGTGGAGCGGGGCTGATTTCGCCACGAAGGGCGCGAAGGCCACGAAGCCCAAGCCGGTCTTTAGCTGCGATCTCTGAGGTTCGCGTAGCAGCCGACGTCAGGAGGCTGTCTTTGGTGCTGGCGGACTAATCCGGGCGATCGCCTCCTCTGGGCTCGACGCGGGCGCGGTGCGCGGTGAAAAGTCCTCATGGCGTTACCCCAACTGACCGACGAGCAGATCCGGACCTGGACCCGCAGCCAGAAGGATCGCTGGTGGTTCGAGAATGTTTACCGCGGCGACATGCCGCAGCTCACGGTCCGTTCGGCCGTCACGGGTTTTCTCCTTGGTGGAATCCTGGCCGCGACAAATCTCTACATCGGCGGGAAGACCGGCATCACCACCGGCGTCGGCCTGACGTCCGTGATCCTCGCCTTCGCGCTTTACCGGGCCCTCGCGAAGAGCGGCGTGGTGCAGGACTTCACGATCCTCGAGAACAACTGCACGCAGTCGATCGCCACCGCGGCCGGCTACATGACCTCGCCGCTGATCTCGGCCCTGGCGGCCTACATGATTGTCACCGGGAAGATCATTCCATGGTGGCACATGCTGGCCTGGATGCTGGTGGTGGCGGTGCTGGGAGTGTTCCTCGCGTTTCCGATGAAGCGCCGCTTCATCAACGAGGACCAGCTGCCGTTTCCCGAGGGACGCGCCGCCGGCGTCGTGCTCGACGCGCTCTACCACGGCAAGGCGGAGGCGGGCCTGTACAAGGCGCGGCTGCTGGGTTGGAGCGCAGCGATCGCGGCGGTGGTCAATTTTCTCTCTGGCGACGGCTTCATGCGGCTGACCCAGTTCTCCCTGCTCCGGATGAACCGGTGGCTCGGCCTGGCGGAACCGTGGGTGTGGCCGGAACGCCTCGACACGTACTACTACGATCTCGCGGCCCGGTTTCACCTGTGGACACCGTCCATCCTCGGCGCGGATTTCCGCACGCTCGGTCTCCGGCTGACCCTCGATCTCTCGATGATTGGCGTCGGCGGCCTGATGGGCATGGCGGTCGCGACGAGCTGCCTGCTCGGGGCGTTCATCAACTTCGTGATCCTCGCTCCAATCATGATCCAGCACGGCGACATCATCCCGCGCGTGGCGGTCGATGGCACGATCATCCCGATCACCCGCGCCGAGATCGTGAACCAGTGGTCGCTGTGGTGGGCGGTGGTGATGATGGTGGTGGGTTCGCTCGTGAGCCTGCTGGGACGGCCTGAGTTGTTCCGCGGGATTTTTCGGCGCCACAAGCGGACGAGCAATCAGGCGGAGCCCGATGTGCTGAAGTCCGTCGAGCTGCCGTTGTGGATGTCGGCCGTCGCGGTGCCCCTGCTCACGATCCTGGGCGCGATGGTGTCGCACGACTTCTTCGGCGTGCCCTGGCTGCTGGCATTCATCTCGTTCCCGCTGATCTTTGTGCTCACGATCATCTGCACGAACTCAATGGCGCTTACCTCGTGGACACCGACCGGCTCGCTGGCCAAGATCACGCAGTTCACGATGGCGGTCTTCGACCGCTCGAATCCGGCCAGCAACCTGATCCCGGGCGGCATGACCGCGGAGATCTCAAGCAACGCGGCGAATCTCCTCTCCGACATCAAGCCCGGCTACATGCTCGGGGCGAAGCCGCGGCAGCAGGCGATCGGCCACGTGATCGGGATTTTCTCAGGCGCGCTCGCGTCGGTTCCGCTGTTTTACCTGCTGTTCCTCCCGCCGGCGAAAGATGGCACCCGCTCGGTGACGACGCTGGTGTCGGACCAGTTTGCGATGCCGGCTGCGGTCCAATGGCGCGGCGTCGCCGACCTCATCGCCCACGGCCTGAAGTCACTGCCGGCCTCGGCGGTCGTGTCGATGATGGTGGCGGCGGCCTGCGCGGCCGCGATCGAACTGACGCGCATCGTGACCAAGGGGCGTTTCCCGCTGAGCGCAGTGTCGATCGGCCTCGGCGTGGTGCTCCCGCCCGAATACGTGTTCACGATGTGGCTTGGTGCGGCGCTGTTCTGGTGGCAGGGCCGGAAACACCCCAAGGCCGGCACGCCGGGCCATGAATTCTGGGTCGAGGGCTGCGAGCCGATCTGCGCCGGGCTGATCGCCGGCTGGGCGCTGACCGGCATCGGCAACTCGCTGGTCAACGTCCTCTGCTTCTGACCCGTAGGGTTGCTGCCGTCATGATCTTCCCAGCCGAGGCGGAAAAACTGATGCGAGCGCACCTGCCGGTGTTCGGCAGCGAGACCTGCGCGCTGGGTGAGGCCCAGGGCCGCGTCCTGCGCGAGGACCTGCGCGGGGACCGCGATCTTCCGCCGTTCGACCGAGTGATGCTCGACGGCTATGCCCTGAAGGCGGCGAAGTTCAGCGCCCGCAAACGCACCTTCACCATCAGCGGCATCCAGGCCGCCGGCATGCGCCCGTTTCGGCTCGGGACCGAGGGAAACGAGTGCGTGGAGATTGCCACCGGTGCCGTGCTGCCGGTCGGTGCCGATTGCGTGGTCCCCTACGAGGAGACCAGCGCCGAGTCGGGGAAAATGACCGTGAAGCCGTCGGTCACGAAGCTGCGGAAGGGCGACGGCGTGCACCGGCGGGGAAGCGATCATCGCCAGGGTGACGTGATTGTCCGCGCGGGCGTGGCGCTCACCGGCCGCGAGATTGCCGTGGCGGCCGCGGTGGGAGCGTCCCGGGTGGTCGTCGCGCAGTTGCCGAAGATCGCGGTGGTCGCGACCGGGGATGAACTCGTGGAGGTGGGCGACCCGGTGGCGCCGCACCAGATTCGCCGCAGCAATGACGTCGCGATCCGGGCGGCCCTGATCCAGGCGGGCTATCCCCGCGTGGAGCGGTTCCATCTCCACGACATGCGGCACGAGATCGAGCACATGCTTTGGCACATCATCGCGGAGTTCGACGTGATCCTCGTGATCGGCGGCGTGTCGAAGGGGAAGTTTGATTTTCTCCCGGCCGAACTCGACGCCCAGGGGGTGAGAAAAATCTTCCAGGGTGTGGCACAACGTCCGGGCAAACCGATGTGGTTCGGCGTGAATCCCGACGGCAAGCTGGTGTTCGCGCTGCCGGGCAACCCGGTCTCGGCCTACACCTGCCTGCACCGCTATGTGCTGCCGGCGCTGGCGCAGGCGAGCGGGCGGGTGGAGCGGCCGCGCGAGACGGTGAAGCTCGCCGCGCCGTTCGCCTTCGGGTCGAAACTGTCCTATCTGCTGCCGGTCCGACTTGAGGCCGGCGCATCCGGAGAGCGGCACGCGGTGCCGGATCCAAGCAACACCTCGGGAGATTTCTCGGGGCTCGTCGGGACCGATGGATTCGTCGAGCTGCCGCCAGGACCGCGGGAGTTTCTGGCCGGGTTCACGGCTCCGTTCTGGCCCTGGACCTGAGCCACGGCACTTTTGATTTGGATTGGACGGTGGGTGACACCGGGATCACAGGGGCGGCACCAAGGTCACGGAGCATCGACGCTCCGAACACGTGGGAGCACAATCCCAACCGCCAGCCTCCGTGTCCTCCGGATCGGCTCCGTGTTCTCCGTGGCCATCCTAAGTTCGGTCGTAGACGCCGAGATACGCAGGATTTGCCGGGACTCCCGTTGCGGGCCAATACCCCAGCGCCTGAGAAAAAACCGTCAATCCCGTCACTGGCCGATTTCGTCTGGTCTCAGCGCGCTTGGGTGTTAAACAGCGGGCATGCTGTTTCTTGCCGCCGCCGAGACGACTGTCGACAAACTGAAGAAGATTCCGCCGGAATTCTGGTGGAAGATCGGGTTGATCGTGCTGATCGTGGCCGGGCTGGTGGTCCTGGTGCGGAAGGTGGCAGGCATGAACAAGGCGATTCTCGGCGCGATCATCTTCGTCGCCCTTACAGTCGTGGGCTTCAACTGGATCTACGAGCGAAACGAGCCGGCGTTCCTGACCCCGGTCATCAACAAGATCGCGCCGTTCTTCCCGAGCAAGGGCTCCTACAACGCGAAGCAGCAGCAGGCGCCGAAGCCCTGAGGGCGCGCGGTTGATGGTTGAAAGTTGAGGGTTGAATGGGGCGGGAATTTCCCGCGGAGGCGGCGTTCGCCCGTCTTTCAACGTTCAACCCCTGTCCGCCGCGAAAAAGAGGGTGGTTTTTGAGGCGGTACGCCCGTACAACTCGGGCCCTCCTCCTATGCCCAAAGATCGCTCCGACATCGGACTCATCGGCCTCGCCGTGATGGGTCAGAATCTCGCGCTCAACATCGCCGACCACGGCTTTCAGATCTCCGTCTACAACCGCACCACCGAGAAGACCGACAAGTTTGTCGCGGAACATCCCGCCACTCCAGGCGGCCTGGTCGGAACCAAGACCCTCGAGGAGTTCGTCCGCTCGCTCGCGAAGCCGCGGAAGATCGTGATCCTCGTCCAGGCGGGCAAGGCGACCGATGCTGTCATTGACGGCCTGGCGCCGCTGCTCGAGGCGGGCGACATCATCATCGACGGCGGCAATGCGCTCTGGACCGACACGATCCGGCGCGAAAAGGCCCTGCGCGAAAAGCAGCTCCGCTTCATCGGCTCGGGCGTTTCCGGCGGCGAGGAGGGTGCCCGCTTCGGCCCGTCCCTCATGCCGGGCGGCGAATTCGAGGCCTGGCTGGAACTGAAGCCCATCTGGGAGGCGGTTGCCGCCAAGGTCGATGCGAAGACCGGCCGGCCAATTCCGGGCGCGGCGCCGGGCAAGCCGGTTTCGGGCGGCGTCCCCTGCACCACCTACATCGGCGCCAACGGCGCGGGACACTACGTGAAGATGGTCCACAACGGCATCGAATATGGCGACATGCAGATGATCTGTGAGGCCTACGCGCTGATGAAGGGCCTGCTCGGCCTGAAGCCGGCCGAGATGGGTGCGATCTTCACCGAATGGAACCAGGGCAGCCTCGACAGCTTCCTGATCGAGATCACCGCCGACATCCTCAAGCAGAAGGACCCGGCCACGAAGAAGCCGTTCGTCGACATCGTCCTGGATACTGCGGGCCAGAAAGGCACGGGCAAGTGGACCTCGACCAACGCCCTCGACATGGGAGTGCCCGCCCCGACGATCGCCGAGGCGGTCTTCGCGCGCTGCATCTCCGCGATCAAGGAGGAGCGCGTGGCGGCGGCGAAGATCCTCAAGGGTCCGTCGAAGAAATACCGCGGCTCGAAGAAGGCGCTCGTCGCCGCGATCCACGACGCCCTCTACTGCTCGAAAATCTGCTCGTACGCCCAAGGCTTCCAGCTCATGCGCACGGCGCAGCAGGAGTTCAACTGGCAGCTCAACTTCGGGGAGATCGCCCAGATCTGGCGCGGCGGCTGCATCATCCGCGCGGCGTTCCTCCAGAAGATCACCGAGGCCTACGCCCGGAACCCGAACCTGGCGAACCTGCTGCTCGACCCGTATTTCAGCAAGACGGTGAAGAACGCCCAGGCCAACTGGCGGAAGGTGGTCTCGCTCGCGGCGGAATGCGGCGTGCCCGCCCCGACCTTCAGCTCGGCGCTGGCATACTACGACAGCTACCGGGCCGCGCGCCTGCCGGCCAACCTGCTCCAGTCGCAGCGCGATTATTTCGGCGCCCATACCTACGAGCGCGTGGACCAGCCGCGCGGGAAATTCTTCCACCTCGACTGGCCCGAGCCCACCCGTCCGCAGAACGCCGTGTAGACGAAGGTTTGGGAACCGCTAATCTCCACTAATTCCGGCTGAGGATTAGCGGGACTTAGCGAAGATTAGCGGTTTCAAACCGTCAACTTCCCGCGGCGCGGGCGCGGGCTTTCTCGAGGATCGCGAGCAGCGCCGCGAAGTCCTCGTCGCGCGTGCGGCTCTCGATGAGGTAGTCGAACTTCGGCGCCTCGCGCAGCTCGCGCTCCGCCGTCCGCATGCGCGCGGCGATCTCGGTCTCGTCGTCCTGCGCGCGATTGCGCATGCGCGCCAGCAGGCGCTCGCGGTCGACCACGATGAAGATGGTCGTCATGCGTTTGCCGAGCAGCGGATTGCTCGCCGCCGCGCGGCGGAAACTCTCCACGCCCTGTACGTCCACGCTGATCACGAGGCTTTGGCCGCGGGACATCGGCTCCAGGACGCTTGAGGCCAGCGTGCCGTAGCGCTTCTGGCCATGGACCCAGGCCCACTCGAGGAAGGCGTTCTCCGCGAGCTTCGCGTCAAACTCCTCCGGCGTGAAAAAATGGTAGTGCACGCCGTTCACCTCGCCCGGCCGCGGCTGGCGCGTGGTGGTGGTGATGACCCGCTGAAACGAAGGCACCTCGGTCACCAGGCGGTCACAGAGCGTGCTCTTGCCGGAACCGGCGGGTCCGGCGAGGACGAGGAGGACGGGCGGCGGGGTCGCGGACACGGGTCAGTAGGTGAAGGCGACGATCGTCAGGGCCACCCCGTAGGCGGCGAGGAGGCCGCCCGCGACGCGGGTGCGGCCGGGACGGAAAAACAGCCAGTCAAAAAAGTCACGCAGGCGGAACGGCTGCACGCCGAGCCAGATCGCGAGCGCCACCGCGACGAAGAGCGGGCCGACCATCACGAGCCGCTGCGGGTGGTCGTACTCCATGTACGCCGCCCCGCGCAGGTGCCAGGCGGCGAGCAGGACCAGCACCGCGAGGCCGCGCACGGCCAGGAAGTCCGGCACGCACTGGAAGGAAAACACCGCCACCGCGGCAAAACCCACCGTGAAAAGCACCGGGTGTCCGAAATTATCCGCCGGGGAGGAGTTCCAGGTCACCCACAGGAACCAGGCCGCGGCGCCGCCGAAGAGCAGGTAGGCGGCGGCCGGCGAGCGCGGGAAGGCCTTCAGCGAGGCGGTGACCACCGGAAGGTTGGACGCCAGCAGGCCTCCCAGCACGGCGCAGCAGAGGCCGGGAAGGAGGGTGGCGAGAAACAGCGACATTGGGAAAGGAGACTTCGGCGGGGTGCCCCGTGACGAGAATAAACTATGACCCGGTGCTGCCGGACAGGTGCCCCACCCCGGCGAGTTCCAGTTCGCCGTACAGGGTGCTGACACTGGCCCGGGTTATTTTCAGCGGCACCAGCTGGCCGACCAGTCGCGCCTCGGCATCGAAAACGCAGACCCGGTTGCCGCGCGTGCGGCCCGTGAAACGCCGACCGGTCTGGTCGGGACCCTCGACGAGCACCTCCTCGACCGTGCCGATCAGGGTGGCGTTGCGCCGCTCGGAATTGCGGCGCAGCACGTCGAGCAGGATCCGGTTCCTCTCCTCCTTGATGTCCTCCGGCACCTGCTCGCCCATCGTGGCGGCCGGGGTGCCCGTCCGGACCGAGTACTTGAAGATGTAGGCCATGTCGTAGTTGCAGGCCTCGAACAGCTCGCGAGTCTCGGCAAAGTCCGCGTCGGTCTCGCCGGGGAAACCGACAATCACGTCGGTCGAGAAATACATGTCGGGCCGCACCGCCCGCAGCGCGTCGACGATCTCGCGGTAGCGCTCGCGTGTGTAGGGCCGGTTCATCGCCTTCAGGATCCGGTTGCTGCCCGACTGCATGGGCAGGTGGACGTAACCGCAGAGTTTCGGGAGGCGCCCGTAGGCCTCGACCAGGTCCTGCTTGAAGCCGCGCGGGTGCGGCGAGGTGAAACGGATGCGCGCGATCCCGTCGATCGCCTGAACCCGCTCGATCAACTGCACGAACGGGCTGATGCCCGACGTGTGGGTGTAGTCGCGGCGGCCGTAGCTCGTGACGATCTGCCCGAGCAGGGTGATCTCCCGGACGCCCTTGGCGGCGAGCGACCGGCATTCCTCGACAATCTCGTCCATCGGCCGCGAGCGCTCGTCACCCCGGGTCTTCGGCACGATGCAGAACGAGCAGTCCATGTTGCAGCCCTGCTGGATCGAGACGAACGCGGTGACCTGCCGGTCGGCGAGCTCATGGTCGCGGATCGTGTTCTGCGAGCCGGCCTCCTCGGCGAGGTCGACAATGGTCTCGCCCACCGGCACGCCCGCGGCGCGGGCCGCCCGCAGGTTGTCGAGATAGCCGGGCACCTGGTGGAACTTCTGGGTGCCGACGATCAGGTCGACGTCCGGGAGCTGGTCGAGCAGCGCCGCGCCGCGGTTCTGCGCCATGCAGCCGAGGATCCCGAGCACGAAGTCCGGCTGGCGGCGCTTGCGCGCAAGGACGTTGCTGGCCTTGGCGATGGCCTTCTGCTCCGCCGCGTCGCGCACCGAGCAAGTGTTGAGCAGGAGGATGTCGCACGCGTGCTCGTCCGCCACGATCCGGTAGCCGCGGGCGCGCAGCATGGCCGCGACAGCTTCACTGTCGCGCTCATTCATCTGGCACCCGTAGGTCTTGATGTGGACGCGGTTCACGGCGGGAGCGGCCCTAACTAGAGCGCGTCGGGACGGGGTCAAACCTTACCGCCGGCCGACGCGCGGGAAACCGGGAGGAAGGCTCGCGCCGGGGGCCGCAACCTGTTGGGTTCCCGCGGGTCCTAGTCGCCATGCGCTTCCGTCCCCTCTGTCTCCTCTGCACCGTGCTGACGGTGGCGGCCGCGGCCGAACCGGCGCCGCCGCCGGCCTCCCCGCCGGAGCCTTCGGCGGACGAGCTATACCAGGCGGGCAAGGAGCTGTTCGACGAGTTTGCGCCGCCCGAGGTGAAGGAGCAGTACGAGTTCCCGTCGAAGGAAAGCTGGGACGCCTTCGCGCAGCGGCTGCAGCAGGGACTCGACCAGAACGACCTGAGCGTGCTGGCGCAGTACGAACCGGAGGCGCGGGCAGCGCTGGCGGCGTTGCGGGCGCTGCCGGACTATTCCGACTACGCGGACTGGCTGGAGGGCCGGCTCGACTACATCGAGGCGGCCGGGCAGGTCGCGAAGCAACCGATGACCAAGCCGCCGCCGTCACGGCCGGGCGTGAGGCCGGTGCGGCCCGTGACGAATGTGCCCTATTACGACCTCTGGCTGGCGCGCGTGCGAAGCCGTCCGGTGCCGGCGCGGGCCGGCCAGCTCATGCCGCTGCTGCGCGAGGCGTTCGCGACGGAGGGAGTTCCGGCGGAGCTTGCGTGGCTCGCCGAGGTGGAGTCGACCCTGGATCCGGCGGCCCGCAGCCCGGCCGGCGCGAAGGGACTGTTCCAGCTCATGCCGGTGACGGCGCGCTCGCTCGGATTGAGCACGTTTCTGCCCGACGAGCGCACGGACGCCGCCAAGGCCGCGCGCGCCGCGGCGCGCTACCTGCGCACGCTGTATGGCAAGTTCGGCGAATGGCCGCTCGCGTTCGCCGCCTACAACGCCGGCGAGGGCCGGGTGCGCCGGCTCCTCGAGTCGCGCGGCGGACACACTTTTGCTGACGTGGCGGCGGCGCTGCCGGCGGAAACCCGCATGTACGTGCCGAAGGTCTGCGCCACCGTGGCGGTGCGCGCGGGAGTGACGCCGGATCGCCTGCCAGCGCCGGTGGGGAGTTGAAGGTCGAAAGCCGGAGACTCTTTTCGACCGCGCTTTCAAGGTTCACTTCACCGCTGGAGGTTGAAGCGCATCCGCGGGCGCCGTCTGGTCTTTCAACTTTCAACCTTCAGCTCCTCAACTCTCCAAACAGCGGCTTTCCCGTTGAAACCGGTCGCCTCGGGGACAGGCTCGCTCGCATGAGAGTTACCCGCGCAACCCTGCCCATGATGGCGCTGACCCTGCTGGTGGCGGTCAGCTTGAGCGGCTGCTATTATTTCTACGGCACGCACCGCAAGGCGGACCGCTCGAGCAGTGTCGTGAGCTTCCTATATCCCGGCGAGGAGAACCCCCTGCCGCCGACGAGCATCCCGGTGCTGCGCTTGCCGCTGCGGGTCGGCATCGCGTTTGTGCCGTCGGGCTCGGAGAGGAACCCGTACGTCGCGCAGTCCGGCATCACCGAGATCCAGAAGACCGTGCTCATGCAGCGCGTGGCGGAGGAGTTCAAGGCGTACCCTTTCATCCAGTCGATCGAGATCATCCCCTCGACCTACCTCCGCCCGGGCGGAGGCTTCGCGAACCTCGAGCAGCTGCGCAACATGCTCCGCATCGACGTGATCGCGCTCGTGGCCTACGATCAGGTCCAGTTCACGAGCAGCAACCTGCTCTCGCTGACCTACTGGACGATCGTCGGCGCCTATATCTTCCAGGGAAACCAGAACGACACGCACACCCTGATGGAGGCGGCGGTGTATGACATCGAGAGCCGTCACCTGCTCTTCCGGGCGCCCGGCGCGAGCCTGGTGCGCGCCTCGGCGGCGGGCGAGTATCTCGGCGACCACCTGCGCTACGACAGCGCGCGGGGATTCGACGCCGCGACGGACGAGCTCATCGCCAACCTGAAGATCCAGCTGGACGAATTCCGCGAGCGCGTGAAGCAGTCGCCGGGGGAAGTGCAGATCGAGCACCGGCCGGGCTATGTCGGCGGCGGCGCGACCGGCGGGGCCCTCGCCGGCCTGCTGGGACTGCTGGCGCTGGCGCGATGGATCCGGCGACGCGCGTGAATCCGCCGGCCGCAAAAGCGAGCTTTCCCTGGGCCACGCTGCTGGCGGCAGCGCTGGCGCTGGTCGTCTACGCCAGTTCGACGCTGGAGGACCGGCTGATCTTCGACCGGCTTGCGATCCGGGGCGGCGAGTGGTGGCGGATCTGGACCGGCAGCTGGGTTCATTTCAGCCCGAGCCATCTGGCCTGGAACCTCGTCGTGTTCCTGGCCGCGGGGGTGTGGCTGGAGCGCATCTCGCCCGGGCCGGCCCGCTGGTTTCTGGTGATCGGCCCGCTGGTCATCGGCACGACGCTGTACGTCGCGGACCCCAGCCTCATGCGCTATGCCGGCCTCTCGGGCCTGGCGGCGGGCGTGCTGGCGCTGCTGGCGTTCGAGCAGCTTGCCCGGAAGGTCCCCGATCCCTGGTTCTGGTGGGGCGTGCTCGTGCTGCTGGTCCTGAAGATCGCCGTCGAGTCGCAGGCCGGGCAGTCGCTCTTTGCCCGGTTCAGCCAGCCGGAGATCCGCACGGCGCCGTGGTCCCACGTGGCGGGAGTCGCCGCGGCCCTGATGGTCCACTGGCCGCGCCGCCGGGTTTTGCGTCGCCAGCCGTCGCCCCGCTGATTTGCTCGGTCGCCATGGGGTTTTTCGATCGCTTCCTTTCCAAGTCCAACCCGGCCGAAAGCCAGCCCGCGCCGGCCGAACCCTCGGCCTCCGGCGGCGGTGTGCTGCCGCAGCTCGTCACCGCCCGCGAGCGCCTCGAGGCGAAAGACCTGCCCGGCGCCCTGGCGATCTACGAGCAGGTGCTGGCCTCGGCGGGCGACCGCGCGGACGTGCTCGTGACCATCTCCGGCGACCTCGGGGTCACGGGCCACGTGCAGCAAATCGTGGAACTCGTGGCCCCGCGCTACGACGCGGAGCGGCACGGACCCGCGACCGGGCTGAACCTGGTGCAGGCCTACCTGGCGCTGCGCCAAGCGGACGCCGCGCAGCACGTGTTGGACATCCTCTTCGCCCTGCAGCGTCCGGAACTCGAGGACCGGCTCCATGGCTTCTCGAATGCAATCGCCGAGCTGATCCACACTGGAGCCCGGCCCGTGGACCACGCGCCCGCGGCGGCCGAGGGCGCGGAGGCGCCGAAGGTCAACTTCGTCAGCCTCAGCCGGCCCATCTGGTCCTACGGCCTCGAGTCACTCTCCACGCAGATTCTCCCGGCCAAGGGCGAGAAGCTCCGGCGCGTTGCCTTCACCCAGCTCGCGCTGCTCGGCGTGCCTGATCTCGACGAGCTGATGGCGCGGCCCGAGACCGACGAGGGCCGGCTCACGCGGGCGATCCCGCTCTGGCTGGCCGAGACCTTCTACTTTTCCGCGCACTACTCCCCCATCGCGGTGATTGGCGTCATGGACCGGAAGCACCACGTGGTGGTCGGGGCGGAATGGTCAATGGAGAACCTGCGCCAGCTGGCCGAGACGACGGAGGGCGGGCTCGACTACATCTTCACCGGCGCGCTCAAGGTGACCGGCGGAGACCACGAGCTGGTGCTCCGGGTGTTTGAGGTGAAAAAGTTCCGCGAGCGGAAGACGATCAAGCTGCGCTGGACGCCGGCGACGGCGGACAGCGAACTCACGCAGCTGCACGAGCACATCCGCAGCTTCATGGAGTGGAGTCCCGAGAGTTCCGGCCTCACCTATTCCCCGCCGTCCCATCCGGCGGCCTGGCTGGCCACCCTGGGCTCGTCGCTGAGCCTCTTCCTGGCGGACAAGGAACTGCTGGCCCGCGAGCAGCTGGTGCTGCCCAGCGCCGTGGTGAACTCCGCGGCGGAGCAGGCGGTGGGCAGCGAGGCGGCCTCGCTGGCCTGGCTGACCCTCAGCGCGGCCGCGCGCCGCCATGGTCTGGTCGGGCCGCTGGCGGAGATCCAGCTGCGGCCGACGCCGCTGGTGAAACAGGCCCGCGAGGCGCTCGGGTAGGGCTTGCCGCCACGGCGCGGAAAAGATGGCGGCGCGGCGGATTGCCCGTACGCTTCCCGGTCCCATGCACCCTTCCACCTCCGACCTGCGCATCCGCGCCACCAAGCCGCTGATCGCCCCGGCCGTGCTGGAGGACGACCTGCCGGTCGACGACGCCCGGGCGGCGCTGGTCTCGCGCACCCGGCGCGAAGTCGAGGCGATCGTGACCGGACGCGACTCGCGCCTACTGGTGGTGGTCGGCCCGTGTTCCATCCACGACCCGGCCGCGGCGGTGGAGTACGCGCAGAGGCTGCGGGAGGTGGCGGCGCTCTATGCCGGCGACCTGCTGCTGGTGATGCGGGTCTACTTTGAGAAGCCGCGCACCGTGGTCGGCTGGAAAGGCCTAATCAATGACCCATTCCTCGACGGCAGTTTCCAGATCAACGCCGGCCTCCGGCTCGCGCGGAAGCTGATGATCGACGTGACCGGCCTGGGCGTGCCGGTGGCGACCGAGTTCCTCGACACCACCCTCGGCCAGTACTACGCGGACCTCGTCTCCTGGGGCGCGATCGGCGCGCGGACAGTCGAGAGCCAGGTGCACCGCGAACTCGCGTCGGGTCTTTCGATGCCTGTGGGATTCAAGAACCGCACGGATGGCGACATCCAGGTGGCGGTGGACGCGATTCGCTCAGCCCGGCACCCGCACTGGTTTCCGTCGCTCACCCGCGAGGGTGCGCCGGCGGTGATGGGCACGGCGGGCAACGAGCACGCGCACCTCGTGCTGCGCGGGGGCACCCAAGGTCCCAATTTCGCGGCGCCCGCCATCGCCGCCGCGGCGGCCCTCCTGCGCAAGAACCAGCTGGCGCCGCATGTGATGGTGGACTGCAGCCATGCGAACAGCGGCAAGGATCCCGAGCGCCAGCCCGAGGTCGTGACCGACTTGGTGGCGCAGATTTCCGGGGGCGAGCGGGCGATCGCGGCCGTGATGATTGAAAGCAATCTCCTCGGCGGCGCGCAGGACTACCAGGCGAAGCCGCTGCTCTATGGGCGCAGCATCACGGATGGCTGCCTCGCGTGGGAAAAGACCCTGCCGCTCTTCGCCCAGCTGGCCGCGGCCGTGCAGGCGCGGCGCGGGCGGAAATGAGCCGGGCCAGATTTGGGTCACAGAGTGCACTGAGACGATCCGGAGGTCACAAGGTCAGTCAGATTTGCGCCCGGAACTGCTTGGGAGGCTTGTACTCCGTGATCTCGGTGCTCCCTCCGTGATCTCTGTGACTCACGCGACCAGACTGAATTGAAGAATTGAAGATTTCCTAGCTCGCGGAGACGGCGAGCTGTCCGCAGCCCGCGGCAATGTCGATGCCGCGCCGCTGGCGAACCGTGCTGGGCAGCTGGAATTCGTGGGCGAGAACCTGCTGAAAGTGCCGGGCGGCGTCTGTCTTGGTCGGCGCGCCACCGTAGCCGGCGGTGGGATTGAGCGGGATGAGGTTCACCTGCGCGGGCAGGCCCTGCAGCAGGCGACCCACCGCCCGCGCGTGGTCCGGCGTGTCGTTCTGCCCGGCGATCAGCGTCCACTCATAGAAAATCCGGCGCCCCGTCTGTTCACTGTAGGCGCGGCAGGCCGCCATGAGTTCATCGAGGGGCCATTTCTTTGCCGCGGGAACCAGGGCCGCGCGCTCGGCCTGGGTGGCGGCGTGGAGGGAGACGGCAAGGTGAAGCGGGCGCGACTCGCGCGCGAGCCGCAGGATGCCGGGCACCACGCCCACGGTGCTGAGCGTGATGCGACCCGCGCCCAGCGCGAGGCCGGCCTCGTCGCGCAGGATGTCCACGGCGTGCATCACGGCATCATAGTTGTGCAGCGGCTCGCCCATGCCCATCAGCACGACGTTGCGCAGGCGGTGGGGCTCGCGGGCGGAGCGGAGGGCGCGCGCGATGTGCACCGCCTGCGCCACGATCTCGCCGGCGGTCAGGTGCCGGGTGTAACCCATCTGGCCGGTCGCGCAGAACACACAGCCCATCGCGCAGCCGACCTGGCTCGAGATGCAGGCGGTCACGCGGCCGGTGAACCGCATCAGCACGGTCTCGATGCGGTGGTCGTCGTCGAGTCGCAGCAGATACTTCCGCGTGAAGCCGTCGCTCGAGTCGGTCTCCAGCGCGGTGGGCAGCACGCCCAGCCGGGCCTCGCGCTCCAGCACGGTCCGCACCCGGGCCGGCAGGTCGGTCATGGCGGCGAACGAATCGGCCAGCTGGAGGTAGAGATAGTTCCAGAGCTGCGCCGTATGGAAGGGGTTCACCTCCCAGCGCACCAGCTGGAGCCGGAGCTCCTCGCGGGTCAGGTCGTAGAGATTGACGGGCCGGGTGCGCACCCCGCGGTGCATAGGCGTTGGCGGGTTAAAGGACAGCCTTTTCGTCGGACCGTTCGAGCAGTATGGAATTGAGGCGGCGGCCCAGCGGCGTTGTCCTCGCGCCCATGAAATACCGACCGCTGGGACGCAGCGACCTCAAGGTTTCGGAGATCAGCCTGGGCTGCTGGACGATGGGCGGGCTCAACTGGGTGAATGGCACGCCGAACGGCTGGGCGAACGTGAACGAGGACGAGATCACGGCGGCGATTCGGAAGGCGGTGGATGCGGGCGTGAACCACTTCGACAACGCCGACGTCTATGGCAACGGCAAGGCCGAGCGGATGCTGGCGCGGGTGCTGAAGCGCCTGGGTCTCCGGTCCACCGACTACATCATCGCGACCAAGATCGGGCACTTTCCCGGCACCGCGGAACACGCCTACGACCCGCTGCACATCCGGCACCAGTGCGAGCAGTCGCTCAAGAATCTCGGGCGCGACTACATCGACCTCTACTACCTGCACCACGGCGACTTTGGGCCGCAGGGCGAATGGCTGCAGGGGGCCGCCGACACGCTCGATGCGCTGGTGCGGGAGGGCAAGGTCCGGCTCAAGGGCCAGAGCGCGTACTCCGAGAAGGATTTCACGCGGGCGGTGCCGGTCGTGAAACCCGCGGTGCTCCAGTCCTGGGCCAACGCCCTCGCCCCGGACTTCATCCGTCCGGGTGGCGTAGTGCCGCGCCTGCTGGCGGAGCACGGCATGACCTTCGTGGCATTCGGCCCGCTGGCACAGGGACTACTGCTCGACAAATTCGACCCGGAGAAGCCGCCGCAGTTCGAGGAGGGTGACCACCGGCGCAACAGCGGGCGCTTCACCGCGGAGAAGCTCCGGGCGCTGAAGCCGAAGCTGGCGCAGCTAAAGGCCCGCTTTGGCGCCACCGCCGAGGACCTCGCGGCGGTCGCGCAGCGGTATGTCCTGAATCACCCCAACCTCGCCTGCGTGATCCCAGGCTTCCGCAACGAGCGCCAGGTCGCCTGCAACCTCGCCGGCGCGGACCGCGAACTCAGTCCGGCCGACCAGGCCTTCATCACCCAGGTGCTGGGTTGAGGCGCGGACCCGGGCTGATAGTTATCACGAAGAGCGCGAAGCGCCCCAGATGGCGTCGCCGCGATTGGTGGAGCGAGGTTCAGGTTTGGGTCTGAACCAAAAAGAGGCTTGGGCTTCGTGAGCTTCGCGCCCTTTGTGGCAAACCGAAGCCGCGAGTCGCCCCAGAAAACGTGGCCCAGCACCACCAGATCCAAAGTCAGAGGCTCCCACTCTATCTTACGCGAGCGAAGCGAGGGCGTCCGTGATGGGGATGGTGCGGCGCTTCCGCTCGAGGAAGTAGCTCACTTCCTTGTATCCGGCGGCCTGCAGCAGCCGTAGCGCGTTGCCGTAGTCGGCGCCCACCCGGCGGACGGCGTGGGCATCCGCGCCGATCACCACGGGAATGCCGCGCTCGCGCATCAGGCCGAGCATGGTCGGGCTGGGATTCATCTCGGAGATGGCTTTCTGGAGTCCGCTGGTGTTGAGCTCCATCGCGACGCCGGTCGCCGCAATGCGGTCCAGCGCCCGCTCGATGAACGGGCGGATGCGGGCGAAATTCCACTCGGCCGGCGCCTCGTTCTTCACGAGGTCGGGATGGGCCAGCGTGTCGAACAACCCGCATTCCGCCGACTGCGCGAGGTGCTGGAAGTAGGTCTGCTGGTACTCGAACCAGTCGCCGCGGAAATACCGCGCCTTGTACTCGGGCACCTGCATGTGCACCGAGCCGAGGACGTGGTGCAGCGGGTGGCGCGCATGGAGCTGCTCGAGCCAGCCCTCCAGACCGGGGAAGTAGTCGCTCTCGAGCCCGAGCCGGACATCAACCCGGCCGGCGAACTGCTCCCGGGCGAGGCCGATCATGGCCACGTACTCCTCGTACTGCTCCGGCGCCATCCGCACAGGGGCGGAGATGCCGTCGGGCAGCGGGCAGTGGCAGGTGAAGATGATGCCCTTCAGCCCCCGCGCGGCCGCGGCGGCCGCATACTCGACGGGCTCGCCGGTGGCGTGCTTGCAGAGCGGGGTGTGCGAATGGGACTCGTAGAGGAGCGGGACAGGCACGGGCGCTCAGAAGAACGTGTAGTACTGGCCCGCGGCCATCCGCGAGATGAGCAGCGCCAATTCCATCGCGTGGTAATCACCCCACATCGAGGATTCGCCGCACGGGACTTGGCGGCCCTTCGGCACGTAATCCCAGCCGTTCGGGCGGTGGTAGACGCTGTGGAGCAGCAGGCCCTGGTGCTTCGGGCTGGTCGAGAGATAGGGCTCGTCGAAGAGGGTGTTCGCCACCGTGAGGCCGGCCTGCAGGTAGCGCCGGCCGGCGGCCGGCGCGCCGCGCGTGGCGAGGTAGTTGCCGAGGCGGATCAGGCCCTGCGCCGCAATCGCCGCCGCCGAGCTGTCAACCGGCTCGTGCTCGTTAAAGGGATCGGCCGGGCGGGCCTGGTAGTGGCCGAGCCGGTGGGTGTTCAGCGCGCCCGTGTCCCAGTAGGGGATGCCGTCCTTGGAGGTGTAGCCGTCAATGTAGTAGTCGCTCGTGGCGCGGGCGGCCTTGAGGTAGAGATCCGTCACCGCCCGGCGGCCGCCGGCGGCGTCGAGCGCGGCGCCCTTGACGGTGTCGAGGAACTCCAGCTGCTCGGCGTAGCCCGTGATGATCCAGGCCGCGCCGCGCGTCCAGGTGGTGAACGGCGAAAAGCCCTGCTGGCTCGACGGACAGCGGTAGTTGCCGTCGTTGCGGTTGAAGATGGACTCGTGCACCACGCGACCGCGGACATCGTAGCTGTCGCGACCCTCGCCGTAGTAGACGTTGAACCGCGCGGTGGTCTTGGCGTGCTCGATAGCGCGCAGCAGCAGGTTCGTGGGCTTGTCCCCCTCGCCCATCAGCACGTGGCCGAGCTGGTCGGCGACGACGAGCGAGCGCATCGAGCGGATGGTGTCGGAAAAGAGGGAGTGCGGCCCGTTGAACGAGTAGACGTAGCCGGTGCCGTAGGCGGTGGTAGACCAGCGCGCGGCCTGGACGGCGCCGGAGACCTTGAGGGCCATCTCGGTGTAGTTCAGCTCGTCGCGGCTGAAAGGGATCTTTCCCTCGAGCATCAGGCGGCGGAGGTTGCCATAAGTGGAGACGTTGTTGAAGCCGTGGTCATGCACGCCGATGTGCGAGACGTGCGACGCCATGTGCTTGAGCGTCTTCTCGCGGCCGAGGCGGAGCATGGACTCGTCGCCGGTCGCGTCGAAGTGGAGGAACGCCATGCCGAACTGGAAGCCCTGCGTCCACTCGGTCCAGCCGCGCGAGGTGTACCGGCCCTTGACGGTGAAGACCGGCGTGCCCTTGGCCGGGTCCCAGGCCGCGTCGAGGGCGCGGATCTTCTGTCCCGCAAGGTCGAAGACCCGGTGGATCTTCTTCTGGAGCTTGGCCGGTGTGAGCTTGGCGTCGATTTTCATGGGAAATTCCGGCCGAAGTTGCCGCGCCGCCCGAAGCGAGGCAATGGCGGAGTGCGGCAGGTGCTCCCGCGTGAGGGCCCACGGAACACACGGAAGACACGGAATGGCCGGGGGCTTTCGCGGGAGGACAGGTCGTTTCTTTTGACCACGGAATTCGCGGCGAATTCACCATCAACCCCCAGCCGCGCGGGGCTTGCGCCGGGGACGGTGGCGGGGGAGGATGGCGGCATGCTGGCGTTTCTCTCGAGTTTCGTGAAGGCGTTCATCCCGCTTTTTGTCGCGATCGACCCGATCGGGCTGGCGGCGGTGTTCCTGGCGATGAGCGCCGGGGTGCCGCTTGAACGGCGGCAGTCCATCGCCCGGCAGGCGGCCTGGACCGGCGGGCTGGTCGCGCTGGGCTTCCTGTTCCTTGGCCAGACGATCTTTGCGGCGCTGGGCATCACGGTCGGCGACTTCCAGATCGCGGGTGGCCTCATCCTGTTCATCCTCGCGGCGCGCGACCTGATCCACTCGGCGGCGGAGGAGCCGACGAAGCTCGTCGACGACATCGGCGTGGTGCCGCTCGGCATGCCGCTGATCGCCGGTCCGGCGTCGATCACCACCCTGCTGCTGCTGGCCCAGACCCAGGGCTGGCTCGTGACCCTCCTGGCCCTGGTGGTGAACCTTGTCGTGGTCGTGCTGGCGTTCCACTACAGCGACTGGCTCGCGTCCAAGATCGGCCCGACCGGGCTGCGGGCGATTTCCAAGATTGTCTCGCTCCTGCTGGCCGCGATTGCGGTGAACATGATCCGGCACGGCTTCTGGGCCTGAGACAAATCCCGTGGTTGAAGGTTGAAAGGCGACCACCCACGTCCACGGACCCGGGTCGCAGGGCGCGACGGCCCTACCCGGCGAACGACGCGAGCAGGTCCGCGTAGATCTTCGCGGTCGCGATCAAGTCTTTCACCCGGGCGCGCTCATCCACGGCGTGCTCGTTCTGCCCGCCCGGGCCGTAGCCGAGCGTCGGGATCTTCCGGTGGTGGGCGAAGAAATGCATGTCGTTGAAGCCGGTCGAGACGTTAAACGTCGTCGGCTGCCGCCGCACCCGCGTGACACTCCGCGCCATCGCGGCGAAGAACGGATGCTTTGGCGCGTGGTAGCACGGGTGGTTGTCGGAGACCTTGTCGATCGTGATCCGGAGTCCCGGGATCCGGCGCACGGCGGCGGCGAGAAACGCGCGCAGCTCGCGCTCGGCCGAGGCGACGGTCTCGATGGCGATGACGCGGCGATCGATCGAAAAGCGGGCCAGCGCCGGGACCGTGTTGATCTTGCCGCCCTCGCCCGAGCTGAACGTGCCGCCGAGATTGAGCGTCGGGTACATGACCTTCCCCTCGGGCGTGACAAACGTGCGGCGCTCGAGCTTCCGCTGATACTCGCCCAGCAGGAGGACGAGCGCGGACATCTTTTCCAGGGCGTTCACGCCCCGCTCGGGCATCGAGCCGTGCGCGGCGCGGCCGTGGACGGTGATCTCGAGCCAGACCACGCCGTTGTGGCCGCAGCAGACCGTGCCAGCCTCGCCGCCTTCCATGACGATCGCGTAGTCGGGCTTGATCGGGGCGTGCTCCACGAGCCAGCCGGCGCCGAGGAACGAATCAGTCTCCTCGTCGGCGGTGAAGGAGACCTCGACATTCATCCGCGGGGCGACGCCGGTCGCGCGCAGCGCCCGCAGCGCCATCAGGCAGCTGGCCATCGAACCCTTCATGTCGGAGCTGCCGCGGCCATAGAGCCAGCCTCCTTCGATCGCCCCGCTGAACGGACTGCCATGGCGCCAGGTGCCGGAGACCGGCACGACGTCATAATGCGCGTTGAAATGGACGGTCTTCCTTGCGCCCGGGGCCGCGAGCTTGCCGAGCACGTTGTAGCGCGGAAACGCCTGGTGGTCGGCCGGCAGATGGCGGCGATGGAGGGAGCGCGGGATCGTGAAGCGCCTTGTCGCCAAGCCGGAAGCGCGCAGCTCGCGCGTCAGCAGCGTGGTGACCGCGTCATAGTTCTCGCCGGGCGGATTCACCGTGGGAATCCCCACCAGGCGCTGGAGCATCGCGGTCAGTTCGGGGGCGTGGCGATCAAGGTAGGCGGCGGGCGACATGCGAATGAGCCAGCCTACCCTTCGGCCCGCCCAAGCCAAAGCCCAAAAAGCGTCGGGACTCGTCAAAAAAGACGCATAACCGAGCCCCGAACAGCTGCTTAGCTAACGATAATTCAGCCAGATCAAACGGAGCAGGATCAGCGTGACCACCGTCAGGAACACCGGCCGGACGAACTTGGCGCCGTGCTTCACGACCCGCCGCGCGCCCAGCCGCGCCCCCACGACCTGGCCGATTCCCATCACGAGGCCGGCACCATAGTGGACGAGCCCGGCGCTGGCGAAGAGCGCGAGCGAGACGACGTTGCTGGTGAGGTTCATCACCTTGGTGTGGGCCGTGGCCCGCGCGAAATTCTGGCCGAGCAGCAGGATCAGGGAGAGCGCCCAGAACGAGCCGACGCCGGGACCGAAGAACCCGTCGTAGAAGCCGAAGCCGAGGCCGAACCCGAGATAGAACCAGCGCGGGGCCAGCCGCGGCGGATGATCCTGGGCGCCGACGTTGGGCCGGAAAGCGGTGTACAGGAGCAGGCCCGCGAGCAGCCATGGCACCACCAGACCCAGCCGGTGCGAGTCGATCTGCTGCACGGCCAGCGCGCCGAGCGCCGCGCCCCCGAGCGTGGCGGCGATGCCGATCCGGCATTCCCGGAAGTCGACCAGGCCGCTGCGGATATAGTGCCACGTCGCCGACAGCGCGCCCCACGTGGACTGGAACTTGTTCGTGCCGAGCGCGAGCGGGACCGGCAGCCCGAGGTTGAGCAGCACCGGCAGTGCCACGAGGCCGCCGCCGCCCGCGATCGAGTCCACCCATCCGGCCAGCAGGCCGACGGCGAACAGCAGCGGATAGAGCCACGGGTCGAGATGCACCGGGCGAGAATCGCGGAATTGCCGGGGAACGGAAGCGCAGAACCGCCGCGCAGCGTCGACAGCCGCGGGCGGCCGGTCTTTCCTGCCCGCGTGAACGCCGAGGCGGCCAAGATCATCCGCGAGCTCCGGCTGGCCCCGCTGCCCGGCGAGGGCGGCCATTTTCGCCGCGTGTGGGAGAGCGCCGCGCAGGTTGCTCCGGGCCGGGCGGCCAGCTCGGCGATCCTGTTACTCCTGACCGCGGATGATTGCTCCGCCCTGCACCGGCTGCAGGCGGAGGAGCTGTGGCAGTTTCACGCGGGGGATCCGGTGGAGCACGTGATGCTTGATCCGCGTTCCGGCGCACGGACGGTGACCCTCCTCGGGCCGGTGCCCGCGGCGGGCCGGCAGCCGCAGGTGGCGGTGCCCTCCGGATGCTGGCAGGGCGCACGGCTCCAGCCGGGCGCGGCGCCCCGCGGCTGGGCGCTGGTCGGATGCACGGTGACTCCCGCGTGGCGCGACGAGGAGTTCGAGCTGGGCGAGCGCGGCCGGCTGCTGCGGGAGTTCCCCGCGGCGGCGGCCTGGATCGGCGGCTTGACCAGATGATTTTTGACAGGATGGAACACCCCGCCCACGCTGCGCTCACTCATGTCGCTGGCTGACCTCAGAAAAGAATACTCGCTGGCCGGGCTCACGGAACGGGATCTGGCCCGGGATCCGTTCCGCCAGTTCGAGAAATGGTTCCAGGAGGCGGAGGCCTCGAAGCTGGTGGAGCCCAACGCCATGGTCCTCTCGACCGCGGCGCGCGACGGCCGGCCGGCGGGGCGCACGGTGCTGCTCAAGAACGTCGATGGCCGGGGGTTCGTCTTCTACACGAACTACGAGAGCCGCAAGGGCCGGGAGCTCGACGCCAACCCGCGGGCCTCGCTGGTGTTCCCGTGGTTCGCGTTTGAGCGGCAGGTCATCGTCGAGGGCACGGTGACGAAGGTGACCCGCGAGGAATCGGAGGCGTATTTCCACAGCCGCCCGCTGTCCAGCCAGCTGGCCGCCTGGGCCTCGGCGCAGAGCAGCATCGTGCCGAACCGCAAGGCGCTCGAGGAGGCGATGAAGGACGTGGAGCGCAAGTACGCCGGCCAGGTCGTGCCGCTGCCGCCGTACTGGGGCGGATTCCGCGTGGTCCCCGAGACCGTGGAATTCTGGCAGGGACGGCGCAACCGCCTGCACGACCGCCTGCGCTACCGGCGCGCCGCCGACGGTGGCTGGACGGTCGAGCGCCTCGCGCCATGAAGCCGTCCTGGCGCCCCGCCGCCCCGGGTTTGTCCGACGCGCTGCTGGCCGCGGCGCTGCGGGCGCAGGATGAGGGCGTGCTGATCGCGCGCCAGATCCGCGGGGGCGAGGGCCTGGAGATCATCTTCGCGAACGAGACGCTCTGCGCCATGTGCGGCCGGACGGCCGCCGCGCTGCGGGGCCACGGCCCGGGCCTGCTGCACGCCGACCGCGGCGACATCGCCAAGATCAAGCGCTGGCGCCGGCTGGCCCAGCCCGGCCGCCCGCTGGGCGGCGAGGGTCACCTCCTGCGCAAGGACGGCAGCACGCTCCACACGGCGTGGAGCTTCAGCGTCATCCCCACCGCGCGCGGGCGGGCCGCGCATGTCGTCGCCACCTACCGCGACACGACCGAAAAGCGGCGCCTGCAGGAGGCGCTGATGCACGCGCAGCGGCTGGATGCCGTGGGCCGGCTCGCCGGCGGGGTGGCGCACGATTTCAATAACCTGCTCTCCGTTATCAACGGCTACTGCCAGATCCTCGCGGGTCAGGCCGCGGGCCAGCCGCAGATCCTGCGCGAGGTGGAGGAGATCCACCAGGCGGGCCGCAAGGCCGCCGCGCTCACCCGGCAGTTGCTCGCGTTCGGCCGGCGCCAGCCGCTGAAGGTCCGCGTGGTTAACCCCAATCGGTTCATCCGGAGCCAGGCGGACATCCTCACCCGCCTCCTCGACCACCACGGCCGGCTGGAACTCGACCTGAATCCCGCCGTCGGCCAGGTCCGCATCGACCCCGCGCAGTTCCAGCAGGTCCTGCTCAACCTCACGCTCAACGCCCGCGACGCGCTGCGCCGGAACGGCCGGGTGGTGATCACAACCTCCCGCCGGCACGTGCGGAGCGGCCACAACCGGCGCTTCACCGACAACCAGCCGGGCGACTACGTCTGCGTCAGCGTCCGGGACAACGGCACCGGCATGAGCGCCTCCACCCAGGAGAAGCTCTTCGAGCCGTTCTTCACCACCAAGCCCGAGGGCAAGGGCACCGGGCTCGGCCTCTCCCTCGTCCACGGCGTGGTCCAGCAGAGCGGCGGCTTCATCACGGTGAAGAGCGATCTCGGCAAGGGCTCGACGTTCGAGATCATGCTGCCCGAGACGCGGCTGGCGGAGAGTCCCGCCGACCGCCGCTCCGGCATCGACCCGCTGCCGTCCACCCGGGGACACGAGGCCGTGATCTTGGTCGAGGAGAATGACGTCGTCCGGAAGATGGTGACGGGCATCCTGACGGCCGACGGCTACCAGGTGCTGGCGGCGAAGACGTCCGACGCGGTCCTGCGCGAGGCGCGGCGGCTGAAGCGCCCGGCCAAGCTGCTCATCACGAACCTGACCGGCCGGCACGACGCGCTGGCCCGCACCCTGCACCGCGCCATGCCCTCGCTGCGCGTGCTGTCGACCACCTCGCGCGAGAACGCGGTGGCGCTCGGCTGGATGAAGAAGAACCGCTGGGCGCACCTGCCGAAGCCCTACGCGCTGAGCGACCTGCTCAAGGCCGTGCGCGAGCTGCTCGACGCCTGAGCCGAGGGCCCGAGTTGCAGGGGGCCGGTCCGGCGGCGGACCCTGGAGCCGGCGGGCCACGAGGATCGCGCGGTCTTCGAGCTTCCGCGGCTTGAACCCGGCTGGAGAGTTTCCGGGCTTTCCTCCGGGGGCCGGGCGCCTTCAATGGCTGCCGCATGAATCTCGAGATCCTCCCCGTCCGCCGCGCCGGCGCCGCCGAAAACATGGCGCTGGATTTCCTGCTGCTGCAGCGGTACCCGCGGCCGGAGGTCCCGCGCTTCCGCCACTACGAGTGGCCGGGCGCGGCCTTCACGTTCGGCTACGCGCAGAAGATCGCGTTTGTCCGCGGCGCGCTGCCCGCCGGCGAGCGCTGGGACCTGTGCCGCCGGCCGACCGGCGGGGGTATCGTGGATCACCGTGACGACTGGACGTACGCCCTGGTGATCCCGCGGGGCCTGCCGCTCGAGGAGGCGCGTGCGGCCCAGAGCTACCGCGAGGTGCACGAATGCCTCGCGGCGGCGCTGCGCGCGCAGGGAGTGCCGGCGGCGACCAAGCAGGCCTGCGAGCCCGCGCCCGACGGTGCCGGCTGCGGGCCCAGCGGCGTGTGCTTCCAGCGCGCCGAGCTCTACGACGTGGTGCATGGGAGCAGCGGCGAGAAGATCGCGGGCGCGGCCCAGAAGCGCAACAAGCACGGCCTGCTGTTCCAGGGATCCATCTGGCGGCCGGCGGCGGGCGCGGCGATCGACTGGGAACGCTTCCAGGCCGATTTCACCGCCGCCCTGGCGGCGGCGCTGAACTGTCCCGCGCAGGCCACGCCATGGCCCGACCTCAGCGAGGACGAGGTCTCCGGCCTGATCGAGCAATACTCGGCGCCGGAGTGGAACGAGGCGCGCTAGTTTCCGGGTTTTTCGCCAACGGCGCGGGCGATGGCCGTGATCGTCACGCGGTCGATGCAGAAGGCCAGCGACCGGGAGGTTGCCTCCGCCGATTCGCGTGCCGGCGGTACGTCGGTCCGGAAAGACAGCACCCCGTCGGTGCAGCGGAGCGTGACGTCGATCCACTTCTCCCCCACCGCTCCCTGCCAGAGCCGCCGGCCGTCCTGGGTCACGGTCACCTGCCGGGGAGTGATGCTCCGCAGGCGGAATGAAAGCGCCTGCGTGGTGCCCTCCGGCCGCGCCTTCACCACCAGCTCGGCGTCGCCCGAGCTCCAAGCCCGGACCTCGCCGGCGTTGCGCTCGACCCCATACCAGCCGTGCCGGGTCTGGACCAGGACAGCGGCGGGATCAACGCGGGCGGCGGCGAGTTCGACGCCGTCGTTGGGCAGGCTCGTGATCTCGATGATCCCGGCGGGCACCGTGAGATTGCCGAGCACAAGCAGGGCGAGTCCCGCGCGGGTGCGGGGAGCCAGGGCGTTGAACGCGAGATTCAGGGGCAGCAGCACGCGGACGGCCGCGCCGGGGTAACCCTGCCAGACCGGGGCGCCGAGGAAGAGGAACAGGAATGTGTAGCTGGCTCCGAGCCGCCACCAGGGGTTCCGCCACTGCGGCCGCGCCATGAACCAGGCGGCCTGCACGGTGAGGGCGACCAGGGCGAGCAGCGTGGACCAATTGAGTCCGGACAGCTCCGGATGCAGCGAGAAACCCGCGAGGGTCGCCTGCCACTTCGCGAGCCAGCTCCGGCCCGGCCAGGCGAAATTGCTCCAGCCGCCGTCGCCGGGACCGACGACCACGCGGATGTAGACCAGCCAGGCCGCGAGGGGCGCGGCGACCAGGGCCGCGCGGAGGAGGAAGGTCCGCCACGGCCCGCGGGCCAAGACCGGCACGGCCACCAGCGAGGTCTCGCGGGCCAGCGCGGCGGCCGCGAGCCAGCCGACCGCGCGGCGTGGTCGGTCCCGCTGGACCGCGATCATCGCCCCGGTGAGCAGCAGCAGCGCCGGCAGGTCCACGAGGGCGAGATGGACGCTCGACAGCGCGCCGGCGGAGAGCACGAGGCCGGACCAGGCGAGGAAGTCGTGACCGGAGCGCGGCGGGAAGAGCCGCCAGAGCATCGCGGCGAACGCGAGCCAGCACAGCGGATTGAGGAGCGCGTACGTGTCGAGCGCCCGGACGGGGTTGCCGAGCGCGAGCACCCAGGCCGTCCAGCTGGGGAGGATGCGCCGGGCGCGGTAGCCGAGATTGTCGATCGCGCGCGGCAGCGCCGGGTCACGCAGCGTGGGCCGGCAGGCGATCTGCGCGTAGTAAAGGCCGTCGTAGCCGCCGTTGTTGCGGTTGATGAACGCGGGATGTTCGCGGACCTCGGGAAGGAGATGGGCCTCGTCGGAATCGTCGAACTGGAGCAGCGTGGTGAAACCGTAGACCGGGTGATGGAACCGGGCGACGGCGAGCCCGAAGCCGGCGATGACGAGCAGGGCCGCCACGGACCAGCCGTACCGACAAAGCCGGCGGAACATGGTCAGCCGCGCGGGCGCCTAGTTCATTGTCTCGACGGCGGGAGTCCCGCTCGACCCGCCGAAGAACGGGCCGAACGGCCAGACGCCGAAGAGCTTGGCGAGGCCCAGCAGGATGACGAGGACGATGACCGCCACCAGCACGGTGCGACGGCCGCCCTTCTTTTCCGCGTATGGATCCTTGAGCGAGCGGCTCGCGCCCGGCGGCAGGCTCGCCTGCTCGGTGAGCGCGGTGCCGAACGGGATGTTGATCTGGACACGGCCGTTCACCGCCCAGCCGTTCGCGTCGAGGATCGGACCGAGCGTGCGCTGGCGGAGCTTGAGCCAGGCAATCACGACCGCGGGCGTGGAGATGATGAGCATGCCGGCGACGATCACGAGCGGCAGCTGCCACGGCTCGAGCTTGGCCAGGCCGGTGGCCAGCGTGGCGAGCGCGCCGCCGATGGCGCCGACCGCGACGCCCAGGGCGGCCACCGTGCCGACATCGATCTTCTTGGCGGCGGCCTTGTTCTTGTCGGCGTTGGCGGCCGACTCGGCGGTGGTGGCGAGCTTGGTATTGGCTTCGGCGTCGGCCGCCGCGGCCCGCTTGGCCACCTGCTCCTCGATCATCCGGATGAATTTCTTGTACGGCGACCAGAAGGCCTGCCGGAGGCTGATCGGGTTATCGATGATCTTCGTGATGGTCGCGTCCCAGTCGCGTCCCCGGCGGTCGATGAACAGGCCGTTGCGGCCGGTGACGAGGTAGTCGCTGTCGCCCTGCGTCACGCAGGCGGCAACCTTCATCAGCTCGCCGCTCGGGCGACGGCAGTCGATGTACGCGATGTACGCCTTGCTGCTGGCGGCGAGGCCGGCGTGCGCGCCGGGGTCGTCCACCCGGATGCAGAGCTCGCACGATCGGCTGTCGATGTAGAGGGTGCCGGCCTGGAACACCGCGAGACGGTCGGGGGAGTAGAAGTCGGCGAAGTTGACGAAATTGTGGAGCAGCGCGCGCAGGTCGCGGTGGTAGCGGACCAGGCGGTCCACGGCGCTGATGGCATTGAACTCGGGCGCGAGCGCCTGGTCGCGGGCGATGAGGCCCTGCAGGGTCTCCCGGCCCTTGCCGGCCAGCAGCTCGCGGGCTCGGGCAAGGCCAAGGGACTCGACCTTGGCGCCGGCCTTGCTGCCGAGCCAGGCCTCGAACGGGGCCAGCCGGGCGTTGAGCTCCCGCCACTCCTCCTCCGTGAGGCTCTTCCGGCTCCCGCCGAGCAGCGGAGTCACGACGGTGGCGTGCAGCGCGGCCAGGGCCGCGGCCCAGGCGGGATTCACTCCCTCGAGCAGCGGCAGCGCCCGGCCGGCCTCGACCCGCGCGAGCGGGAAGCCCGCGACCTCCTCGGTCGTGATCTTCAGGTCGCGCGCCGCGATCGCGAGGTATTCGGTCTCCGACCGGTTGAGCGCGGCGATGGCCCGCGCATCGAACGCGGCGAGCCGGCAGCGGGCGAAATAATCTTCGACCTTCACCCGCACGGCCTGGAGGACGCCGCACGCGGCGGCCGTCTGGTCGCCGAGCGCGGCAATGCCCTGCGCGGACCCCTGCTCCACCCAGGCGACGTACGCTTCGAGTTCCTTGTAGAAGGCCTCGGTCTTCTCGGCGGTGGTGCCGATCGAGCCGGTGCGGTCGGCGACGCCGCCCATGCAGGCGACGGCGTCCTGGATCAGTCCGCGGGCGTCGGCATCCTCGGTCGCCTCAAGCGGGATGACCCCGTCGCCGTTCAGCGCGCTGGCGGAGAAAATCTTCGCGACGTCGGAGGTGTCGTCGACCCCGATGGCCGCCTCGTCCGGCCGGCCCAAGCTGAGCAGAATCTGCCGCGCGGCGGCGTGGATGACCTTGCCTTCCGGGGTGGCGTCGTTCATCACCGCCAGCGGCAGGCGGTCGGCCCCGCGGAGAAGCGTAGCGGGATCCTTGAGGCGGTCGGCGGCCCATTTCACCGCGGTGAGGAGCTCGGGGACGCGGATGCGGCCGTCGCCGTCGGCATCGATGAGCGCGAGGGTCTTCTCGTCGAGTTCCAGGCCTTTGACCGGGCAGGACAGGGCCACCCACAGCTTCGGGTCGAGCTGGTCGAGGGCCAGCAGGTCGGCGGACGTGGTGAGGGCCACCTGGTCGAGACCGCCGGTGCGAAAGAACTTCCAGTGGTGGCGCGGGGCGCCGGTCGGTGAGAGGAGGGGTGGAGAGGAGCTCACGGACCACGCGATATCAGATTGGCCGGCGATGGCAATCCTCCGGGATCGCGGGCGCGGATGGGGGCGGATCCCACGGCCGCTTCAGGCCCGGTGCAGCGTCAGCACGCACTCGAGGTGCCGGGTCTGCGGAAACAGGTCGAAGGGCTGGGCGGCCTTGAGTTGGTAGCCGGCGGCGAGGAAATGCCTCAGGTCCCGCATCTGGGTCGCGGGGTCGCACGACACGTAGACCACGGTGCGCGGGCCGAAGGCGAAAAGCTGCCGGAGGAAGGCCTCGTCGCAGCCCTTGCGCGGCGGATCGATGATGACGGCGGTGTCGGCCGCCGGGAACGCGAGCCCCTGGAAGATGGCGGCCGCGTCGCCGGCCTGGAAGGTGGCGTTGGTGACACCGTTGGCCGCGGCGTTCTCGCGGGCGAACGCGATGCTGCTGGCGCTGATCTCGATGCCCGCGACCTGCGCGAAGGCCGGCGCGGCCGTCAGGGCGAACAGACCGCTTCCGCAATAGGCATCGACCAGAAACCGGGCGCCGCCCGCGGCCGCCTGGTCGCGCACATAGGCGGTGAAGGCCGGCAGGATGAAGGGGTTGTTCTGAAAGAAATCGCGGGCGAGGAAGCGCAGTCTTACCATCCCGACGGTCTCGGTGATGACCGCGTCGTAGTCGGTCGTCACCTGCCCGCTGGCCTCGCGGAGCAGCAGCGTGGCCCCGCGCTTGAAGGTGTCGCGGCGGGCCGCCACCTCCGCCCGCACCTCGGCAAGCTTCGCATTCAGGCCCGGCGTGGCGATCGGGCACGCGGGAACGTCCACGATGTCGAAGCGCGTGCCCTGCCGGAGAAAGCCGATCGGCAGCGGCTGCCCGGGCCGCGGCGGATTGAAATGCGGGGTGATTTTGGAGCGGTAGCCGTGCTCGCGCGGCGACGCCACGACCGGGGCGACGGGGAACTCGATGCCGCCCAGGTGGAGGAGCAGCTCGGCGACCTGCTGCCGTTTCCAGGCGAGCTGCGCGGCGTACGTGAGGTGCTGGTATTGGCACCCGCCACAGCGGCCGAAGAGCGGACAGAGAGGCGAAACGCGGGACGGCGAAGGCGTCAGCACCTCGAGCAGGTCCGCCTCGGAGAAATTCTTGTGATTCCGGAAGACCCGCGCCCGCACCCGCTCGCCGGGCAGGGCGAAGGGCACCATGACGACCCACTTGGGGTCGGTTTCGCCGGGGAGCGCGACGCGGCCGAGGCCGGAGCCGAGATTGGTCAGCGTGGCGATCGTCAGCTCGAGCTCGGCGTGGTAGGCGAACGGGAGGTCGTTGGGTGTTTTTTTCCGGCCCACGGAATACACGGAACACACGAAAACCCAGGCGGCGAGGAAAAGGATTTTGTCTTTTTCGGCGATCCGTGTGTTCCGTTGCTGCCGTGGTCCCTGCCGAGAAAATCTCCAGTCTCCAGAATCCCCGGGTGAAGCAGCTCGTGAAGCTGCGGGACCGCCGGCCGCGCGACGAGGCCGGGGTATTCCTGGTCGAGGGCTACCGCGAAATCCGGCGCGCGCTGGAGAAGGGCGTGAGGCTGACCGAGCTTTATTACGCCCCCGACTGGTTCCTCGGGGAAAACGAGCCGGCGCTCATCACCCAGGCCCGGGCGGCGGGGGCGGCGGCGTTCGAGCTGTCGAAGGAAGCGTTTGCCAAGGTCGCCTACCGCGAGCGGCCCGACGGCCTGCTGGCGGTCGCGCCGCAGTGGCGCCGCACGCTGGAGGATCTGGTGCTGCCGGCCGCGCCGTTCCTGCTGGTGGTGGAGGCGATCGAGAAGCCCGGCAACCTCGGCACCATCCTCCGCAGCGCCGACGCGGCGGGCTGCCATGCCGTGATCGTCTGCGATCCCGTGACCGACATCTTCAACCCCAACGTCGTGCGCGCCTCGACCGGCGTGCTTTTCTCGGTCCCGCTGGTGGTCGCGGAAAGCGAGCCGGTGCGGAACTGGCTCCGGTCGCGGGGCATCCGCGCAGTCGCCACGACGCCCGCGGCCGAGACGCTCTATACCGCGGCCGACCTGCGCGGGCCGCTCGCGATCGTGATGGGCAGCGAGCAATATGGACTGAGCGACTTTTGGCTGAAGCAGTGCGACCTCACCGTGCGCATCCCGATGGCGGGCCAGGCCGACTCGCTGAACGTGGCGATGGCGACGATCATCACGCTGTTCGAGGCCGTGCGGCAGCGGGCCTGACCTCTTGGTTTGCGTGTCCCGGGTGCGTCACCCTAGAGAATGACGATGCGAACCTGGCTGTATCTGGTCCTGGCCGGCACCCTCGCCGGCGCGCCCACGGAACAGGAAATCTCTCGCCTCGCGGAAGCCGCGGGCCAGCTGCCGGCAAAGGCGTTCTTCAGCAACGACCAGGTGATCGCCCCGCAGCTTTCCCCGGACGGCTCGAAGATCGCCTTTCTCTTTCCCCTCGAAGACCGCCGGGCGCTGGGCGTCTATGAGCGGGCCACTGGTAACGCCTACCTGGTGCTCAAGGCGCCCAACGAGAGCATCGACGCCGTGACCTGGAAGGGCAACGAGCACCTGATTGCCTACGCCGACTATCACGGCAACCGGGCGCCCGACATCATCCTGACCGACCTGGCGGGCAAGAAGATCGTCAAGCTCAACGACCGATTCGGCGTCGCGGCGGTCGTGGACCCGCGGTCGGACGACCCCGAGAACATCATCGCGGGCTTCTGGGACCGAAACCTGGGCGGCTATCTGCAGCTGTTCAATGTCTACTCCGGCAAGAACCAGACGGTGTTCCGCCGCCCGGAAGGCGACAGCCATTCCCGATTCGCCGAGTTTGTCACCGATGGCAATGGAGCCGTCCGCTTCTACGTCTCGCTGCTCGATCGGAAACTCACCCTGTATTACCAGGACGGGCTGGGCGCGAAGCCAGTCGCGTTGAAGACGTGGCCGTTTCATGGATATGCCGAGTGGCTGGAGATGGCCGGGGTGACCGACGACGGCCGGACCGCGTACCTGGTCACCCGTGATGCCGAGGACCGCGGGGCGCTGTACCGGTTTGACACGGGCAAACGCGAACTCAGCGGGCCGATTTTCGTCCCGCCGGAAGGTGAGATCCAGCGGATGATCTTCTCCCGGGACCACCGTCGGCTGGACGGCGTGTTGTACGAGGGAGCCAAGCCCAGGTACCACTGGTTCAATCCCGAGCGTGCCGAGTTGCAGGCCTCGGTCGAGGAGGCGTTTCCGGGAGTCGAAGTGCGGATCGTCAGCGCCTCGAAGGACGAAAAGGTGATGATGGTGCGGGTGATGTCGGACCGCGAGCCCGGCGCCTACTTCGTGCTGGATAGGACGGCGAAGAGCATGGCGCTGTTCAAGCGGGTCCAGCCGGGACTGGACGGCCGCCTGCTCCGTCCCATGGAGCCCATTGCGTTCAAGGCGCGGGACGGACTGCCGCTCGAGGGCTACATCACGCGGCCGTGGGCGGCGATGACGGGCCGGCGGGTGCCGATGGTGGTGCTGCCGCACGGCGGACCGTTCGGCATTCGCGACAGCTGGGGCTATGACGCCGAGGCGCAGTTCCTGGCGTCGCGGGGCTATGCCGTGCTCCAGGTCAACTTCCGCGGCTCGGGCGGGTATGGCCGCTCCTTCATCGACCGCGGCAAGGCCCAATGGGGCCGGGCCATGCAGGATGACCTGACCGACGGCGTGAACTGGGCCATCGCGCAGGGCATCGCCGACCCCAAGCACGTCGCCATCTACGGGGCCAGCTACGGCGGCTATGCCGCGCTCGCCGGCGTGACCCTGACCCCCGACCTCTATTGCTGCGCCGTGAACTGTGTCGGCGCGACCGACCTGGAGATCACCTATCACTATCGCGGCATGGACGCCGACATCACGGACGAGGATTTTGACTACCGCGACGTGTGGGTGGGCCCGAACAAGGAATACCGTTCCGCGACCTCGCCGATCCGCATGATCGAGCGCATCAAGGTCCCCACCTTCCATGCCTATGGGAAGAACGACCCGGTGGTGGAGTTCGACCACTGGACGCGGTTGAAGCGCGAACTCAAGAAATACAACAAGCCGTTCGAATTCCTGGTCGAGGAGGATCAGGGCCACGGCTTCGACCGCGGCAAGGCCTCGGTCGAGTTCTACGAGCGGCTCGAACGGTTCCTCGCCGCCCACCTCAAGGGTTGAACATCCGCCGGCGTCACGCGCTGGTCAGGCGCCGCACCAGCACGCGGTAGGGCGGCAGCAGGACGAGCGCCATGAAGAGCTTCACGCCGAGGTCGCCGCAGGCCAGCGGCAGCCATGGAATCTGCGTGCCGGAAAAGGCGAGGCTGAAGAAGATCGCGGTGTCGATGATCGAGGCGGCGACGGAGCCGAAGAACGGCGCCTTCCACCAGCTCTGGCGGCGGAGCTGGTTGAAAACCGCGACATCGAGCAGCTGCGACACGATGAAGGCCGCGCCGGAGGCCACCGCGATGCGCAGCGGCGCGAGCAGCGCCGAGCAGGTCAGGCCGCACGCAAATCCGATCCAGGCCACGCGCCGGGCCAGCTGCGGGCCGACGACGCGGTTGCAGACGTCCGTGACCAGATAAGCGACCGGGTAGGAAAACGCGCCCCAGGTCAGCCACGGGTTGATCGGAAACTGCACGAGCAGGTTCGAGGCGAGCACGATCGCCGCCATGGCGAGCGCGGGCAGGATGAGCTGGCGGGCGTGGACGGTCATGCGTTCAGGCGCCGACCTGGCGGAAGAAATCGACCAGCGCGGCGGTGCCGTCGGCCATCGTGACCCACGGGGTGTAGCCGAGGTCGCGGCGCGCCGCCGTGAGGTCGAACCAATGGTCCTTGGCGAGCTCGGCCGCAATGAACCGGGTAAGGGGTGGCTCGCCCCGCAGGGGCAGGAGCCGCCAGGCGGCCTCGCAGCAGGCGCCGGCCGCATAGGCGGCGCCGAGAGGGACGCGGCGGGTGACGGGCGGGATGCGCAGCGCGGCCAGCAGGCCGTTGATCCAGTCCCAGAGCCGCACCGGCTCGCCGTTGGTGATGAAGTAGGCGCGGCCCGCCGGATCCGCCGCGCGGGCCGTGGCTCGGCGGCGCAGGCCGGCCTCGGCGAGCAGCTGGGCCTCGACGGCGTTCTCGATGTGCACCATGTCGACCAGGTTTTGGCCGGAGCCGATGATGCGCAGCCGGCCGGCCCGCGCCCGGGCGATCACCCGCGGCACCAGGTGGGGATCGCCGACACCCCAGATGAGATGGGGACGGAGCGCCACGGTGCGCAGCGACGGCGAGTTCGCCGCGAGCACGTCGCGCTCCGCGATCGCCTTCGTCAGAGGATACGGGCTCGGGCACGACGTCGTGAGCGGCAGCGACTCGTCGGCGTTCGCGAGGTCCCGGCCGTTGTACACCACGCTCGGCGTCGAGGTGTGCACCAGGTACGCGACCCCGTTGGCGCGGCAGCCCGCGAGCAGGGCGCGGGTGCCGAGGACGTTGGTCCGATGGAAATCGGCGTGACGGCCCCAGACGCCGACCTTGGCCGCGGTGTGGAAGACGGTTTCGATGCCGGCGCACGCGGCGCGGACGGCCTCGGCGTCGTCGAGCGAGGCCTGGATGAAGCGGACCCCGCGGTCCTGAAGGTCCGGCGCCGGGGTGCGCCCGAGGATGGCGACGGTGCGGCCGTCGCGGAGCAGGCGCTCCACCAGGTTTCGGCCGAGGAAGCCGGTGCCGCCAGTGACGAGGACGCTCATGGGGCGGCGGGCACCTCGATGCCCGGGGCGCGGGCGGCCCACGCCGCCAGCTTGAGCCGGTGGATCTTGGCGTTGTGGCGGACGTCGACCGGGAAACGGGGGCGAAAATAGAAGCGGGTGACGCGCGCGGTGTGCGGGTGCCGGAGCGCGAGGGCGCGGAGCTCGGCGGCGAACGCGCGGGCGGTGCGCAGGGATGGCGCCGACGGCGTCTCGACCACGAGCGCGGGCTGCTGGCGGCCCCGGGGCCCGAGCCCGACCAGCGCGCAGCGCTTCACCTGGCGGTGCTGGCGGAAGACCTGTTCGCACGGCTCGGTGAACATCGGCCCCTCGGCCGTCACGACCCGCTCGGCCTTGCGTCCGGCGAACCACAGCCGGCTGGAATAGTCGAGAAAGCCGCAGTCACCCATCCGATGCCAGACGGATCCGTCGGGCGCGGGGATCTTGGCCAGAGCCGTGGCCGACGGCATCGCGTCGTACTGCCGGGTGACGACCGGGCCCTGGACAATGATCTCCCCCACCTCGCCGGTGGGCAGCTCGCGCGCCTCGGCGATCGACGGGATCGGGTCGTCGGTGAGGGCGATGATCCGCACGTTGATGCCCGGCAGGGGCCGGCCAACGCAGGCGCCGCGGACCGTCGCGGGGTCGATCTCGGTGGACGAAACGGTCGCGACCGGCAGGGCCTCGGTGGCGCCGTAGGGGCTGTGCAGGCGCCCGCCGGGCAGGAGGCGGCGCGAGTTTTCCCAGAGGGCTGCGGGCACGGGGGCGCCGGCGCTGAGGACCCGGCGCAGGCTGGGCAGCGTGAGGCGCTCGCGCTCGCAGTATTCGCTCACCTTGAGCCAGAGCGTCGGCGAGCCGAACGAATTCGTGACGTTTTCCTGCCGGATCGCCTGCACGATTCGGGCGGGATCGACGGCCGCCGGCCGGCGCGGATCCATCTCGGGCACCACGGTTGTCATCCCGAGCGCGGGATTGAACAGCGCGAAGATCGGGAGCATGGGCAGGTCGACCTCGCCCGGCTCGATGTCGTAGGCGTCGCGGATCATCCGCACTTGCGCCTCGAACATCCCGTGTTCGTAGCACACGCCCTTGGGGGCGCCGGTGGAGCCGGAAGTGAACAGGATGGCGGCGAGGTCCGTGGCGGAATTCTCCGCCAGCGCGGCGGCCGACGCGTCCGGGCTGGCGGGCGCGACGCGGGCGGTGGGCGAGGCGTCCACCGCCACCCGGACCGCGACGCTGGCGAAAGAGCGGCGGAAGACCCGGCTGAGGAACCGGGCGAGCTGGATGCCGACCAGCACGCGAGGCCGCGACTGGGCGACACACGAGAGGAAATTCCGCAGCCCCATGCCCGGGTCGATGACGACCGGGATGGCGCCGGAGCGGAACAGGGCGAACACGACCGCGATCAGCGGCAGGCCGGGCTTCACCATGACGAGCGCGCGATCGCCGCGTCGCACGCCGGCGGCGGCCAGGCGCGCCTGCCAGCCCGCCACCTCGGCATCGAGTTCGGCGAAGGTGAGCGACAGGTAATCGATCCGTCCGTCGCCGGTCCGCCCGCGCGGGATCTTGAGCGCCGCCATGGCGGGTTGCGCCGCGGCCATGAGACCGAGATGGCGCGCGATGTTGGCGTTGCTGGCGGTGGTCACGGCAGGGGG
>JAFEGX010000068.1 GCA_018239675.1 Verrucomicrobiota bacterium | reverse complement strand
TTCCAACGAGCCGTCCGCTTCGCGGGGGGGTATCGGCCCGACCAGTGTAAATTCCGCGCCTTGAGCGCGGCACGAGGGCTCATTGCCGCCCTCATGACTCCCGCTAGGGGTACTAAGGACCGCAGGCCAAGCGCTGAGCAGCCGCCGCCGGCGCAGAGTCGCAGTGCTCACGGCGCGTGCCCTCCGCGCGCGGCGCTAACGATCGCACAGACCGCCGCCCGAAGTTCAGGCCGCAGGGTCAGCCACGCCTCGATTACCTGCGCCAGGGCGACCGCATTCTGTGCGTCCCACTGTGCTTTTTCATCCTCTCTCGCTCGTAAAAGGGTTGGTTCAAATCCAACCCCTGCACCCAATTTACGCCTCCCACTGCTCGGGAGGCTTTACCATTTGTGGATGTACCGCGTCTACATTTTGCTTAATTCCCAGAATAAGAGGTATATCGGTCTCACAGACGATCTGGCTCGTCGTCTGGTGCAGCATAACTCAGGAGCCAGCACCTGGACTCGACCCCGCGGACCATGGTGCCTGATTTGGTCCAGCGGGCCCATGGCTCTCGGAGAGGCCAGAAAACTGGAAAATCTCCTCAAACGACAAAAAGGCGGTGCCGGCCTCCATCGGCTCACCGGGTTGTAGCCGGCCCATAATCCCGCACTTGCGGGATCGTTGGTTCAAATCCAACCCCTGCACCCAATTCATAACGCCTCCCACTGCTCGGGAGGCGTTTGTGTTTCAGAAGGTTGCGCCTTTCGGCTGGGTCGCCCCGCCCCTACTCGCACCGCAGTGCCACGATGGGATCGACCTTCGCCGCGCGGCGGGCGGGGAACCAGCTGGCGAGCACGGCCATGAACACGAGCAGCAGCGCGACCGCGCCGAAAATGAGCGGATCGTCCGGCCGCACCTCGTACAGCAGGCTGCCCATTGCCCGGCTCAGGAAGAACGCGCCGGCAAGCCCGATCGCGAGCCCCACCGCGGCCTTCCACAGGCCCTGCCGGAGGATCAATGCCACGATCTGGCCGCGCGTCGCACCCAGCGCCCCGCGGATGCCGATCTCGCGGGTCCGCTGGGTCACGTCGTACGCCAGCATGCCGTAGATTCCCACCGCCGAGAGCAGCAGCGCGATGCCGGCAAACGCCCCGAGCAGCCACATCACGCCGCGCCGGTTGGCCGAACCCTTGTCGAGCTGCGTCTGCATCGCCTGCGCCTGATAGATCGGCAGCGACGGGTCGACCTCCCGCACCTTCGCCCGAATCAGCGGGAGGATTTCGTCGAAGCGCCGCGCGGTGCGCAGCTCGACGGAGAGCCCGCCGCGCGAGGTGTCGAGGGCGACGTAGGCATACGGTTCCCGGCCCTGGTCCTCCAGGCCATTCACCCGCGCCACCTCCGCCACGCCCACGATCACCGGCTCCTCCTCCGGTTTCGTGGCGGCCGTGCCAATCATGATGCTCTCGCCCACCGGACTGCGGCCGGGGAAATACCGCTCGGCGAATTTCCGGTCGACGATGAACGCGCCCCGCGCGCCGGGCCGCAGGTCCGCCGCCGTGAAATCCCGGCCCTCGATCAGCCGGATGCCCATCGTGCGCAGGTACCCCGGCGATACCCGGAAGACGGCCGCGGTCGGATACGTGCCGGCCTGCTGCGGGACCAGGCCGCGGATCGGCAACGTGGACGGTATGTTGTCGGAAAACCCCGGCAGGCGGTCCGAATACGCCACCTCCTCGACCCCGGGAATCTCGCGGAATTTCTCCAGCAGCCGGTCCTGCAGCCCCTGGCGCTTCACCGGGTCGTCGTAGGATGCGTCGTAGGCCACCCGGGCATGGATCACCTTCGCGACGTCGAATCCCGGGTTGATCGCCATGACGTTGGCCAAGCTCCGCAGCAGCAGGCCGGCCCCGACCAGGAGCACCAGCGCGAGCGCCACCTGCGCGACCACCAGGAGCCCGCTCACCGCCCGCACCCCGCCCCCGGCCGAGGCGCCGCGGTTGCCACCCTGGATCGCCTCCTGGAGATTCCCGAACCGGCAGATCCGGATGACCGGCAACAATCCGATCACCAGCGCCGCGGCCAGTGACAACAGCAGCGTCAGGCCGATCAGCCCGCCATCGACGTGCACGGGCGGGATGCCGTAGACCACATAGTCCATGTAGGTGTTGATCACCCGTAGGCTCGCCCACGCGAGCGCGAGGCCCAGCGCGCCGCCGGCGAGCGCGAGCAGCGCGGCCTCCGCCAGCAGCCGCCGCGCAAGTCCCCAGCGCGTCGCGCCAAGCGCCTGCCGCACGGCAAACTCCGCCCCGCGCGTGTTTGCGCGCGCGAGCATCAGGCTCGCGACATTCACGCAGCCCAGCAGGAGCACAAAGGCCGCGCCGGCCTGCAGCAGCACCAGCCCGCTCCGGACCGGCTCCGTCTGTTCCGCCCGCACCGGCGCCAGCGCCATCCGATGCCCGCCACGGAAATAATACTCCCGCGCCGACGGGCTCGCGACGGTCTCCCGGTAGCGATCCTCCAGCGTCTGCAGCTGCGCCAGCGCGGCTCCGTGGGCGACCCCGGGTTTGATCCGGGCGTACATGTTCGCCATCTGGAGGTACCGCCACTGCTGGTTGCTGAATTCCGGGCGGAGGACATACGGCGCAAGGAGCAGCGGCGCGACGCTCACCTCCTCGAAACTGCGCGGCAGGACCCCCACGATGGTGAAGGGCTCGTTGCTGAGCCGCACCACCCGGCCCACGATGTGCGGATCGGCCTGGAACTTCTGCTCCCAGAACGACTGGGTCAGCACCGCCACGCGGTCGCGGCCCGGCACGCATTCGTCCGCGGTGAAGAATCGCCCGAGCAGGGGCGGCACGCCCAGCACCGCGAAGTAGTCCGCCGTGACCCGCATGCCGACGTAGCGAGAGGCCCCGGACTCGTCGCCCAGGTTGAACATCCATCCGCTCCAGAGCGCGAAATTCGCGAACAGATCCGCATGCGCCTTGTAGTCGAGATACTGCGGCACGCTGACGATCTGGTACCGCTGTCCGGCCTTGGGCCGGGAGTTGTAGACATCCACGATCTGGCCGGGGTCGCGAAACGGCAGCGGCTTCAGCACCAGGCCGTACAAGACCGCGAGCACCGCGGTGTTCGCCCAGATGCACAGGGCCAGTGTGGCGATCACGGCCAGGCTGAACACCGGCGATCGCCCCAGCGCGCGCACCGAAAAACGCAGATCCGCCCAGAGGTTTTCCCACCAGATCATCGCGGCAAGGGCTGGCCAACGGGGCAGTTCATGGGGTTCGGCGCGATGGGGATCTGGCTCCGGGAGTGGTCGGCCGGCGAACGGCGACCTCGAAAGAAGTACCGGTGGCGCCGCAGAACACAACTCTCCCGCGACGATTGGAATATTGAGTTCCCGCTTTCCGGACGGACTTCGGCCGCGGGCTTCTTCCCACCACGAGGGCCCGGCCTTCCCGCCGCCGTCGAGCTCCGTCTCGACGTGCACGCGGGTTTGTGCCGCAATGGCGGCATGATTTCGATCCCTCCCCGCCTTGTGGTCGTTGCCCTCGCCGTTTTTTCCATGGTGCCGGCGGCCGTCGCCGGTCTCTCGCCCGAGGAGCAGAAGATCGTGGCCTACGTCGATGCGCACCGGGATGAGTTCGCCACCGACCTCGAGGCCGCGGTCCAGATCAACAGCGCGACCGAGCACCTCGCCGGCGTGCGCCAGATGGCCGACTTCTTCGTGGGCAAGTTCGCGGCCATCGGCCTCGACGCCCGCTTCGTGCCGCTGCCGCCCGAGACCGGCCGCGCCGGACACTTCCTCGCGGAACATCGCGGACATCGGGGCAAGCGGGTCCTGATCATCGGGCACCTCGACACCGTCTTCCCCGGCGCAAACTGGAGCCGCGAGGGCAACCGCGCCAACGGAGCCGGCGTCGGCGACATGAAGGGCGGCGACCTGGTGGCGCTCCACGCCCTCAAGGCACTGGCTGGCACGGTGGGGCTGGACGACACGCAGATCATCGTGGTCTTCACCGGCGACGAGGAACTGCCCGGACGCCCCATCAGCACCGTGCGCCAGACCCTCCGCGACGCCGCCGCCCGCAGCGACGTCGCGCTCGCCTTCGAGTCCGCCGTCGGCCTGACCGGCACGGTGGCACGCCGCGGGCACGCGACCTGGAAGCTCGTGACTCAGGGCGTGACCGGTCACTCATCCGGGATCTTTTCCGCGCTCGACGGCAGCGGGTCGGTGTACGAGGCGGCGCGCATCCTGCACGAATTCCACGACGAGCTGAAGACCATGGACGGGATCACGGCCAATCCTGCCCTGATCGCCGGCGGCACCCCCGGCACGATCACCGACAATGCCGGTACCGCCACCGGCAAGCCGAACATCATTGCGCAACGCACCGAGGTGATCGGCGACCTGCGCTTCATCAGCGCAGAGCAACTGGCCGACGCCAAGGCGCGCATGCAGGCGATCGTCGCGCGGCATCTGCCCCGCACCTCCGCCGAGCTCACGTTCAACGAAGGCTATCCGGCGATGCCTCCGACCCCGGAGAATTACGCGCTGCTCGCGCAGCTCGACCAGGTGAGCCGAGATCTCGGCACCGGCGCGATCACGGCTTTCGATCCGCGCGCCCGCGGCGCCGGCGACATCGCGTTCGTCTCTCCGCCGCTGCCCGGACTCGACGGCCTGGGGCTCGGCGGCCAGGGCGAACATACGATCCACGAGTCCGGCGATCTCACTCCCGCCCCGGACCTGATCAAGCGCGCCGCCCTGCTGATCTACCGGCTGACCCGTTAGCCGGCACCTCGTGTTACGGTCGTGTAAAGGCTTCCGACACGGCAGCAAGGAGATCCGACGTTTTACGTTCTGATTAACAGCAACATACCTGCAATACGTAAAAATTCTTACGCCTATCTTGCTGATATCCAATGATCGGCGCGATCTGGGGGTTCGCCCCGGTGCAATCCATGCTGAAATCGGTGCACCCCGATGACCGTTTTGCCCCCCAACTCCCAAGTTCTGTTCAGAATGTGACGAACAGAGCCAAGATCGCATGCCCCTTTTTTACCACCTTCTGCTCCAGCTGATCTACGCCGACCTCGCCTTCACCGCGGCCGGCCTGCTGGCGTCATGGTACGCGGTCCTGCACGCGGTCGAGGGCTACGAGGACGAATTTGGTTTCCACGAGCTAGCGGCTGGGGCGGTCACATCCGCGTGATTCATTCCGAGCGTTAGCGCGTCGGCGGAGTCGCCGCCCGGTCGGCCGTCGGCGGCAGGCCGTGGGTGCGGCGGAAGTCGCGGGAAAACTCGTGCACCCGCGCGTACCCGACGCGCCGGGCGATCTCGGTCATGTTGAACTCCGAGTGTCGCACCAGACCGCGGGCCAGGCTGAGCCGGATCTGTTTCAGGCGTTTCATGGGTGCCAGACCGACGGCGTCCCGGCAGGCCCGGGCCACGGTGTTGGGACTGCGCCCGAACACGGCGCACAGTTCGCCCAAGGAAGGCGCGCGGTCGATGTGCTGCCGCGCCCACGCCTCGATGTCCCACCAGAGCTTGCCGCCGGGGCCGCCGGGGCGGCGCTCCGCCGGCGGTCGCGCCACCGCCGCCAGCAGGTCGAGCAGATGCGACTGGCAGCGCCAGTCCCGCGCCCACGAAGGCGGCGCGCGCCAGGCGTCGAGCAGCGCGGCGAAGATCCGTCCCAGCCGTGGCCCGGCCGTGACCAGCCGGTGTTCGAAATCCGGCGGGGCGAGGGACGGCGCAGCGAAGTTGACCGAATAATAGACCCACGGCGCCCGCCGCACGCGACCTTCCACCCACTCGTCCTCATGATACCAGACCACCGTCCCCGGCTGCAGCAGTTGCCGCCGGCCGCCGCTGACCTGCTCAACCTCGCCCGCCACCACCAGGTGGATCAGGTGGCCCGGCAGCGAGGTCGCGGTGAACGCATAGCGCGGCTCGCGCCGCTCGAACCGCTCCACCAGGCGGATGCTCTCGACGGGGGACGGGCCAACGGCCGGACGGTCTTTCATGGCGGTTTTTGCTAAACAGTCCTCCTTCCCTGCTAAAGACAAATCCCGAGCCAGTCGCTATGCTGGATCCGTCTTACCCATGAAAACGACCGCCCCAGCCAACCTCGCCGCCCGCTACGAACGCGACGGTTTTGTGATTCTTCCCGACCTGCTGGATGCCGAGGAATGCGACAGACTGAAGGTCGAGGCGCGGCGCGTGCTCGACACCTTCGCGCGGCCCAAGGCCAGCGTGCACCTGCACATGGCGGCGACGAGCCCGCTCTTCCGCGCCTTGTCCGAGGATCCCCGCATCGTTGACGCCCTGCGCGCGGTCATGCCGCACGGGGTGATGTTCCTGAGCGACAAGATCGTCTACAAGTCGGCCAACAAGACTTTCGCGACGCCGTGGCACGTGGATTTCTTCTACTGGCTCAATACCCGGCCCAAGCTTTCGGTGTGGATCCCGCTCGACGACGCCACGGCCGACAACGGCACGCTCACGGTCGTGCCCGGCAGCCACCGCCGCGACTGGCGCATGGTCAAGAAGGCCCTCGCGAGCGGCGACTTCGAATACGAGATCGCCGGCGGGACCTGGGGCGACGGCGACGTGGTGACGTGCGCGATCAAGCGGGGCAGCGCGATTATCTTCTCGGACCGGCTCGTGCATGGCTCCACGGCCAACACGGCAGGACGCGACCGCTACGCGATCATCAGCACGTACCACGCCCCCGCTCCGGACGAGCCGTTCGACTTGGATTTTCCCGCGCGCAAGGTGCTCGTGGAGGCATAGCGGCGCGCGCGGACGCCCGCCACAGGTGACAGGGAACAGGTGCCAAGTGGCAGGAAGCCAGCGGCCGGTGGCTGGGCGGGTTAGCGCGGAGTACCTCGCTCAACGGCTGCTCGTACCGGCTCGAGCCAGGTATGCGGCCGGCGCCAGTTTCGCGGTGAAACAGAACACAGGCGAGGAGTGAACCCAGAGGGTTTCACCGCGAAGATCGCGCGGGGAGGTCGAAGGTCGAGTGTTGAGAGCCGAACATTGGACGCCGGACGTGGTGGTTGAAGGCGGGGAAACCGGGCGCTACCGGGGTATGTTCTGCGCCTTCTGTGCTTTCTTGCGGCAAAACCATTGGCCGCAAAGAGGCGCAAGAGGCGCAAAAAAAAAGCCTACAGCCTATCGCTTACCGCCTACCGCCTATCTCCTACCCGTGCACGCGCTGGACTTGATTCGTGCGAGCGGAGGCGTAGATCGCCTCGATCAAGGCGACGGCCTTTCGGCCCTCGGTGCCCGGGACGATCGGCGGGCGGCCGGACCGGACGGCGTCGGTCATGTCGGCGATCACGCGACGGTGACCCTCGACGCCGATGGCGCGCGGGTCAGCCGCGCCGCTGCCCAGCGCGCCGCGACCGAGGCGGGCCTTGAGGTCGGCATCCTCCGGCCGCACCTCGTCAAAGTCCCAGCGCACAATGGCATCGTCCTCCAGCGTGATCGATCCGCGGCTGCCGCAGAGCTCGATCCGCCGGCTCGTGCCGGGAGCGCAAGAGGTCGCACATTCGATCGAACCCAGCGCCCCTCCGGGAAACTGCAGGCTCGCGACGAGCGTGTCCTCTACCTCGATGGAGCCGTGCGCCAGCGTTGCGGCAAAGGCGCTCACCTGTTCCGGGAGGCCCGCCAGCCAAAGCAGCAGGTCAACCCCGTGTATACCCTGATTCATCAGCGCGCCGCCGCCGTCCAGCGCCCAGGTGCCACGCCAGCGATTGGCCGCGTAATAGGCATCGGTGCGCCACCACTTCACATAGGCGCTGGCGAGGGTCATGCGGCCCAATCGTCCCGCGCGCACCGCGGCCGCCACCGCGCTGGCGCCGTCGCCGAGCCGCGACGGAAGCACGACACCCACGTGGCGGTGCGCGGATTGGGCGGCGGCAAGGATCGCGTCGACCCGGGCGGCCGTGATCTCGAGCGGCTTCTCGCACAGCACGTGCTTGCCCGCCCGCAGGGCCGCGATCGCGATCTCGCCATGCACACCGCTGGGCGCCGTGACGCAGACTACGTCGATGTCGGGTCGCGCCAGCAATTCATCCAGCGAGGCGACCGCCGCCCCATGCGCTCCGGCGACCCGCGCGGCGGTTTCGATCGAGCGGCTCGATACCGCCCGGAGCCTTGCGCCCGGCACCAGGGCAATTGCCCGGGCATGGAAATCGGCGATCGAGCCGGCTCCAACGATTCCATAACCAATCTCGCTCGATTCAGGCATGGGGACGGTGAACGGTGGACAGTGGGCGGTGCTGGCGCGGACGCCAGTTGAAGGTCAAACGTCGAAGGTCGAAAGTCGGAGTCCGCTCGGAGACTGGCAAGCCTGTTACTTGGCGCCTGCTCGCTGCTACTTGAGCGTCCCGGCGTCAGTCAAAGGTCGAACGTTGAAGGTCGAAAGTCGGGGTCCGCGCGGCGACTGGTAAGCCTGTTACTTGGTCCCTGTTTCCTGTCACCTGCGCGCCACCGGCAATCCCGTCGACAAGGGCCGGTTCCGCCTCCAACGTCGGGGCTGGGAGAGTGAGTGGCATCCACCCCTGATGTCACCACGATCCCACGTCTTGCGTGACGCCTGGGCACCCTTGCGTCCCCTTTTTCTTTACTGATGGAAAAACACGTTACATTGCGCGACATCGCCAAGCTGGCGGGGGTCCACTTCACCACGGTGGGCCTGGCCCTCCGGAACGATCCCCACGTCAACGCCAAGACGGCGGCAAGGGTTCGCGAGGTCGCCCGCCGCGCAGGCTATACCCCAAATGCGATGCTGTCCGCCCTGTCCGCGTATCGGCAGGGACGCCGGTTTGCCGGCACGCTCGCGTATGTACTCGCGTACGACCCCAAGCAGTATGTGGGCAATCTCGCCGAGGCCACCCTGGCCAATGCCGTCGCTGATTACTGCCAGTCGCAGAGTTTTTCCCTCGAGACTTTTCAGGTCACGGAGGATGGAATTTCCGGTGCGCAGCTGAGCCGAATCCTGCAGGCCCGGGGCATCCAGGGGGTGCTGCTCGCGCCTCGCCTGCCGGTCCCCGGTCCCATCTCCAACCTGGACTGGCCCCAGTTTTCCACGATCGCCGTGGGCTTCTCGATCACCAACGTCGCCGCCCACCGCGTGTGCATCCACCACGCCTACAACATGCGCCTGTGCCTGCGAACATTGCGGTCACGCGGCTATCGTCGCATCGGCCTGATCGTGAGGCCGGACTTCTCGGATCGCAGCCTGGGCGTGATGCTCGGCTCCTTCCTGGCGGAGCAATACGCCCATCCGCAGGAGGCCGCGGTTCGCCCGCTCTACACTCCCAACCTGACCAAGGCCACCGTGACCAAGTGGCTCAAAAGCCAGCGCGTTGACTGCGTCGTGCTGCCCGGCGCCGATCTGGAAGTATATGACTGGATCCGTGAAGCCGGATACTCGGTACCCGGCGAGCTTGGACTGGCGTTGATCTCGCGCTTCCGGGAGTCGAGCCAGATTGCGGGCATCGACGAACAAAACGACCTGCTGGGCGTCACCGCCGCCAAGTGCCTGGTCTCGCTCCTGCAGCACAACGAACGCGGCCTGCCCGCCTACCCCATCTATACCATGGTGGAAGGCCGCTGGGTGGACGGTCCCACGATCCGGCCGGCCCAGGCGGAGGCCGATCCGATCAACGCCGCGTAGCGTCCGGCGGCGAGGCATCCACGGACGCCGCCGCCAACTCTATTGTCCGGTCGACGCCCGGGCGGCGGCCCGGCGCGACTGTTCGGCCTGAATCTCCGTCCGGTGTTCCTGTTGCCACTCGTAGATCGAGCGCACCTTGGGAACGGGCCGGCTGATGTCACCGGATGGCCGAATCCGGTTGTCGCGGTCCAGCGCCGGCCTCCCCGCGCCACCGACAAACCGCCCGACCGGGCCGTAGCAGCGGTTGCCCTCCAGCTCGATGCCGGTGCAGTCGGCGGAGAGCAGCATCACGGCGGCCGGCTGGGGGTCGAGCAGGACGAAGACGTTGTCGCGGATCACATGATCGAAGCTGGCCGATTTCGCGACGACCGCCGGTCCGCGGCCCACCACCAGCCGGTTGTGGAGGATCAGCCAGGCTTCATTCATCCCACCCATCCACAGTCCCGCCTTGGGCGAGGACACGTCGCAGTTGTACACGACATTGCGCGGTCCGTTGGGACCGTGCCCACGGTCCTCGGGCGGCGAGGCCCAGAGGCCGTTGCCGTAGGCGCCGTCGCGCAGCGAGGCCTCGACGACGAGGTCCTCGAACAGGTTCTCATTGGTCCAGCCGGCGTGCCACTGGGCGTCGCTGCCGTGAAACACGCTGCGACGGATGACGTTGCCGGACGAGGCCCATTGCACCAGCGGGCCGTGCCGCAGGCCATAGGCCGTCACATCTTCCATCAGGCAATCGAACGAGTGCTCCCATCCCACATAACCTGAACCACCGAAGTTGTACCAGACCCGGTCGAAGACGGCGGCGCGGACCTCGCAGCGCTTCGAGTGCGGCATGTACAGCGGCTTGTCGCCGGCGTGCACGATTTCGACGTCTCGCGCCCAGCACTCCCAACCGTACTCAAACATCACCGCGTGCACGAGGGCGCAGGCCGCCTGCTCGAAGCCCAGCCCCTCGATGCCCGAGCCAACCAGGGGAACGAGGCGCTGCACCGTCGCGCCATCGATCACGGGAAAATCCAGCCGCAACGCCTCGCCGAGCCAGAGGCGGTTGCGCTCTACGCGGGTGATCTCGTAGTGGTTCGTCCGAATCTGGGCGCCCGGCCGCGCGGAGGTGGTCAGGCGGACCCAACGGTCCGTCGACGGCGCGTCCAATCGGATCCGGTCGCCCGCCACCAGCCCGTGACCTGGCGCGACGTCGAGCCACGTGTCGCCGCGGCGACCGTCCGCCACCAGACGGACCGGCTGCCCTTCCAGTCCGTGCCCGAGGAACGAGATGACCGCCAGGGAGCCGTACGCCCGCTCCGGCGGCCGGTCGCCGACCTCAATCCGGAGCGGCTGGGTCACGACGCGGACCGTGCCGTCGCGATAATGGGCCCGGACCGTCAGTAGGGTTGCGTTCGGCGCCACGGCGAGGAGATCCGGCACGGCGAATCGGTACATGATCTGGCGGTCCCAACGGCCGTCCCGCGCCAGTTCCGTCACGCGGCGGCCATCCGCGGCGAGCTCGAGCCCGACCAGGTCCTCCGGATCGAGCCAGACGTAATAATAGCCGCGGGGATGGATCTGTCCTCCGGGGCCGAAGCCATGCAGCTCCGGCGGTTCGCCGCGCTTGGAGAAATGCGACACAAGCAAGGTGCGGCGGGGTCCCGCGCCGCGGATCACGATGTGATCACCGTGGATGAACACCGGACGGTCCACGTCATAACGTCCGGGCGGCAAGAAGAGCACTCCGCCGCCGGGACGACGCTCGAGCGCCGCGATGGCGGACTGCAGGGCCGCGGAATCGTCGCGGCCGTCGTCAGGCACCGCACCATAGTCGGCGGCCGTCAGGGTTGCCGGCCAGTCGGGAATTCCGCCGGGGATCCCCACTCGCGTCCAGTTGGGATAGGCGATGCCATCCGGCCCCATCACATCAGCCGCCGTCAGCCGGTCCGTCTCGCCCTCGTGGATCTTGTACGTGCCCTTCCAGGGCGGCGCGCGGCGATCCGTCGGGTCCCCGGCGCCCGCGTGCACGCGCGTCAGGTCGAGGTAGGAACGGAGATCCCAGTCGGGCGGGCGCAGGTGATAGGCCGACTCCTCGGCCACGAGCTGGCCGCGGGCATCATAGACGCGGAGCAGACAAAATGCCGGCTCGTCGGCCGCCGGGGCGCTCCGCCGTTGCGCATACGTAATCGCGCCGGCGCGCGGCCGGACGGTGTACCGGAGCACCAGCGGGTGGTAATTCCCCACGCGGGCGTAGGGGCAAACGTCGCGGGCCAGCGTCTCGCTGTTGATCACCACGTCGAAAACCCGCCGCCACGGGTCACTCATGGCCATCTCGACATACGTGAGTTCCACCCGATGCGGCTCATCGGCCAGACCCTCGATCCGGAGCCCGATCTCGCCCGTGCACCAAGTCTGGTAAATCGCCTGCTCGCTCTCGGGCACCCCGACGACCTCGACCGGGAAGTGCCGGTGGCGGAACTGAGGTTCACCGACCACGACGACTGACGGCGACGCCGCGGCAAGTGGGAGAGCCAGCAGCCCCAGACCCCACCCGAGACGGTGCCGCCGCCGGCGTGGGTTCATGTCCGGACCACGGCCGCCAGCCCGGCGCTGTAGGCGATGAGGTTCCGGCCCGAGACGTGGAGTCGGATGTACTTTCCTTTCAACGCCTCGAGGTCGAGGTGGTCCTTCCACCCAATTTCGTGCCGCAGGCTGTCGCCGGTGACCGCGCGACAGTCGTTGAGGCCGAATCCGGCGTACTCGGCTCCGTAGCCCGGGCGCTTGATCGCGACCCTGACCGGATCCCGGCTCGAGCAGTTCAGGTAAAGCCGTCCGCCCGGGCAGACGAACGGCAGCGTCGCAAATGCACCGTCCTGCTCGGTCTGCTGACCGACCAGACGGTCCTTGGGGAAAGTCGCGTAGGCCAGGCATGGCCGCATGGCGGGATTGCCCCCGACATCCGCCGCGTCATGGCGGTCGGCCGAGGCATAATAGTAATAGCGGTATTCGTCGCCCACCAGGATGGGAGGGGCCAGGCCGACGTAGGTGCCCCCGGAGTCGTAGGTGCCCGGCGGCCCGGGCTGCAGCAGGCGCGGCCGGGTTGGCATGCGATGCCAGCCCTGGTTGTCGCCGCTTTCCACCAGCTCGATCCACGTGGTCTGGGTCGAGACGTCGTAAACGTTGAGAAAACCGAGGCTCCGGCCCGACAGGACGAAGGCGCACTGATTGTAGAAATTGGTGCCGGCCGAGTCGGAGGCATCGGGCGTGATGATCCACTGGGGCTCGCTCCAATGCACGAAGTCGTCGCTCCGGGCAAGGAGGCGGCTGCGTTGGTTGCCAAGGCGGTCCTTGAGAAACGCGTAGTAGGTCCCGGTCCGGGGATCCTGCCACAGCGATGAGGCGTCCTGGGAAGGCAGGACGGTGCCGGTGAACTCCCAGGCCAGGCCATCCGGCGAAACGAACAGGCAGCAGCCCGTGCGGTCGCGATCGCTGATGTCGAGGTGGAACATCATCAGCTTGAACCGGCGCCGCGGATCCGGGTCGTGGCGGTCCTCGATGACGGAGGGCGAGTCGTTGTAGTACGACGGCCAGGCCAGCACGATGTTGTTGTCCGGAAACTGATCGCGGAAGAACCGGTTGACCGTCGGCCGGCGCCAGGAAAGCCCGTCGTCGGACTCCGCGTAGCACACGACGCAGTGGTTCCTCCCCTGCATCGAGTTGTCCACCAGCACGGCGCCTTCCTGCCGGCCCGGGAAATCGGTGGCGTAGAAGAACCGGTACTTCCCGTCCACCTCCGAGCGGAGGACGCTGCCCCAGTTGATGCCGCCGGCCCCCTCCCACGGGCGCTCGGCGCGCATGACCGGATTGCCCGCCGGTTTGCGGAGCAGCTCGAACCGATCGAAGCAGCGCAACCGTTCGGTCAAGTTGCCGGGACTGAACAGCACCTCCCGCAGGGGCATGCCCCCTGCCGGCCCGGCCACCGCCGGGCGGCCGGTCTCGCCCCGGGCCAGCTGGGCCAGAGGAATCGTGCCGGCCAACAAGGCGGCGGAGCGGATGAAATCGCGGCGGCTGTGCGACATGGCGGAAGGTGGAAGCGCCGCGGTTCAGGAAATCCGCGCCCGATATTGGGCGTAGTCCCGGTACAGCGCCTCGGCGCCGGGCGCCCCGATGTTCACGAGCGGACTGCGCCGGTTCATCAGGCCCTGATACTGATAGATGATGACCTTGTCCGCGACCGCGGAGGCGACCTGGAGCTGGCGCTCGAGCCGGGAAAATTCGCACGCCGTGCAGACGCGGCGGCCGTCCGGGCGTTTCTCCGTGTACTCGAAGACCTCGCAGTTGACCCACAGCTGCTGGCCGAGTTGCTCGTGCAGCGGCTTGATCACCGCGTAGCCCTCGGCCGCGACGTGGAAATTCAGGTTGGGATAGACTTTCTCGAATCCCGCGTGGTCCTGGTACGCGAAAATGTCGACGTTCAGCTGCTCAAGCTGGCGCGCGAGCGCATCCAGCTGGTCGGGCCGCGGCTTCTTCAGGTTGGCCGGCGACATCATGAGCGTCGCGCCGGGCACGCATTCCCGGATGCTGCGCACGAAGCGCGCGGTCTTGTCGCAGTCATCCTGGGCAAAGAGCCCGCCCTCCTTGATCCCGTGCGCCTCCGCCGTCAGGTAGAACCCGCGCAGCGCACGGCTGCCGCCGTAACGCTCCCGCAGGTCGACCGCCATCTGGCCGAGCCAGTCGTTGTGCTCCGGCGACAGGTCCGGATTGGCGTTCAGCGAATACCGCCCGAACGCTCCCAGCCCCAGGTAGATCGCCATGCCCCGCCGCTCGGTCGCCTTCACCAGCGCCCCAACCGGATCGGCGCAGCGCATGGGCAATTGGCGGCCGACCGTGCGCGGGTTGGCCGGATACAGCGGGCGGCCCCAGATCGCGCAGCCGGTGAGGATGAGCGTGTCGAGCCCGAGCGCGTGCATGTCGCCCACGATCGCGTCCCAGTTCTCGTCGGTCCACTCGCGGCACTCGTCCACCCAATACTGGGCGTCCCAGTTGTTGACGTGCTGGATGTCGATGAACGAGCCGGTGATGAGCGGCGGGATCATGCCGAGGACTCCAGGGGTTGGGCACACTTGGGGACCGCCGCAGGCCGCGGCCGCATCAGCAGAAGCAGCCCCGCGCACACCACAAGGCCGAGCACCCCGGCGAGAAACAGCCAGGTCACGTTGAGATGGGCGTCGCGCAGCGCGCCGCCGGCATAGGTCGTCGCGCCGCCCACCACGCACGCGAACAGGTTGAGGACACCGAAGCCGGTCGCCAGGTGGCGCCGGTCGAGAAACAGGCAGAGGATCGGCATCATCTCGCCGCTCGCGAAGGCGATGGTCAGGCCGTAGCACACGAGACCAACAATCGCGACCGACAGGCTGCCCGTGGTGATGACGGCGAGGATGCCCGGCACCGCGGCCACCAGGCCGATGGCGGTGACATGCAGGCACGCCGCCGGATTGGAGCGGCTCCAGCGGTCGGACCAGGCCCCGCCGATGACCAGTCCAATCAGCGAGGCCGCATTCACGTAGACGGTCGCAATCAGGCCGGCCTCGCCCTGCGCCAGGTGAAACTGCTCCTGCAGGAACGTCGGCATCCAGCCGATGATCATCCACCCCGCCACGCCCAGCAGGCCCCAGTACACGAACGCGAGCAGGAACGGCGGCGAGGACAGCAGCGTCCCGAGCGTGGCGCCGAGGCGCGGCCGGGCCGGCTCCGCCACCGCGGCCGTCACCGCGGCCGCGGGTGGATCACGCAGCAGCGCCGCGAGCACCAGCGCATAGGCCAGCCCGCCGCCGCCGAAGATCTCGAACGCAAAGGCCCAGCCGTGATGCTCCGCCAGCCATCCGCCCACCCCGCCCAAGGCCCCGCCGACCATCACGCCGCCCAGCACCAGCCCCGTCGCCAGCGACCGCGTGCGGCCCGGGTGGTAATCCGCCACCAGCGCGAGCGCCGCCGGCAGGAAGCAGGCCTCGCTCACCCCCATCAGGAGGCGCGTGAGCAGCAGCTGCTCGTAGGTGGTCGCGCGCGCCGTGGCCCAGGTGACCACGGACCAGACCGCCAGGCTGGCAATGATGACGTCGGAACGCCGGTAGCGGTCGGCCAGGAATCCGGCGAACGGGCTGAGCACCGCGTAGACGACGAGAAAACCCGTGGTCAGCAAACCGAATTGCGCCTCGGTCATCGGGATCGCCTCCTTCACCGAGAGACGCATGGTCGTGATCGTGACCCGGTCGAGGTAGTTGAGGCAGCCGACGACCCAGAGGAGGAGGACCGTCAGCCAGGCCCGGGATAGAAGCGGCGCGTCGTGGCTCATCGGATGTCAGGCCGGGGCAAGCCCCGCGCCCCCGCAGCGCAACCCGTCCCGCGGGCGAGGGCGATGATAATCACCCGGTCCCGGAAAAATTCCCCAAAGGCCGGCGGGGCCACGCGCTGCCGCGTGGCCCCGCCGCCCGATTGCTAGTTTGGTACTACCCACCAATTGACGGCCCATCACAGCTTGAACGTCACGGACAAGCGGGCCTCGAAGCCATCGCCACGGGTCAGGTCGTTGACCTTGTCGGTGACGTTCCCGAGATTCAGCGTGAACTCGGTCGGCGTCGCACCCAGCTTCGTGCGGTACGTGGCAAACAGGTCGATGATCGTCTCGGCCGGCACGATCTGGTCCGAATAGAACGCATCGGTCAGGTTGTAGGCGCCGGAGTAACGGACCGCCCCGCCAATGCTGCAGTTCTTGAGCGGCCCGTCGGTGAAGTTGTACTTCGCGATGAAGTTCGTCTTCCAGACCGGATTCTTCTGCGGGCGGCGCAGGAAGGTCTTGGTGTAGATCGTCAGGAACGGGCTGTTCATGTCGATCGTCGGATCGCTCACGGTCTTGGCCTCGTACTCGTAGTTGAAGTTGACGATGCCCTGGAAGTTCCGGTTTGGCGTCCAGGCAATGTCCCCGTCGATGCCCTTCACCTGCACGCGCCCGCCATTTTCCGCCCACGTGACGTTGTTGTTCGGGTTGGTGTCGAAGTTCCGCGCCTCGACACTGTTCTTGTTGTAGGAGTTCCGGATGATGCCGTCGCGCTGGTCGAAGTAATGCGAGATGCTGCCGGAGATCGTGTTGTCCCGCCAGTTGCTCTTCACGCCGATCTCGATGCCCTTGCCTTTCTCGAAGTCGAGGAACTTGCGGGTCGCCAGCTCCTGCGCCGTGACGCCCGGCCCCTCGATGGAGTAGCGGTTCGAGAAGACGAAGTTCTGGCCGATCGAGGCAAACGCGCGGAAACCCGGGATCACCTCGTAGACCGCGCCGAGGGTCCACGTGTTGTGGTTGAAGCCCGTCTGTTTCTGGCGCACCTGGCGGACACCCGCCATGAAGTCGAGCTTGCCCTCCAGCGCCGACGCCCGGTACGTGGTGTAGAGGTCGCGAAAGTCGGAATTCGACACGGAATTCCGCTTGGCGGGGCCGTTCCGCAGGATGCCGATGTCCGGGATCGGCTTGCCGGCGAACGGGTCGTAGTACTGGTAGACCGCGACCCCGGTCAAGGGATTGCCCAGCTCGTCGACGCTCGGGGTGGCCTTGGAGTAGTCGATGGTCGTGTTGCCGTTCCACTGCACGCTGCGACGCCACTCCGCGCCCATCAGGATCTGGTGCTTGATCTTGGCGAGCTCCAGTTCGTAGACGGCGTCAAGCGTCTGGACGTCGGAGTAAGCCGCACGCACGCCGTCGGTCGACAGGTCGGCATACTGCACGTTCACCGTCGGCGCCCGGCCATCCGCGCGCAGGCCGCCGTTCGGCAGGTAGAACTGCCGGACGAAGTCGGCCGACCCTTCCATGCGCGTCCAGTGATACTTCAGCGAGAGGTTGTCGATCGGTGTGAAAGTCACGCCCGCATCATAAACCTTGGTCTCGCCATCCTGGTCGCCGAGCGTCTCCTGCATCTTGTCGCCCAGGGGCGAGTAGCGGGCGAAATTGATCGTGCTGCCGGTGTCCCAGAACGGTTGCTGATGGGTCCGGTCCAGCGTGTCCGCCACCCAGTTCAGGATGAAGGTATTCCACACCTGCGTGCGGCCCCAGCGCTCCTGCACCTTCGCCCGCGCCGCCGCGTCGTCCGCCAGGCTGTACTTCGTCTTCATGTAATCGAGAATCGCCTGACTGGGGTTGGTGAGGTCCTGGTAATACTGCGGATTGATGCCGAAGTCGCGGGCCATCGTGGGATACGGGATCTTCTGCCGCGTGTAGTTCAGTTCGGCGTCGACCTGGAGCTTCGAGTAGGGCCGGTAGACGACGGACGGTGCCAGAAAGGTCATCGAGCGGTGCTGCCCCTCCACGCGGCCGTCGCGCTCGTAGTACGAGCTGATCAGCCGCCAGGCGAGCTCGTCCTTCCGGATCACGCCCTGCGCGTCGAGCAGCGCCTTGCTGTACGCGAAATTGCCTCCGGTCAGCTGCAGCGAGGTCGCGGTTACGAACTGCGGCTTCTTTGTGATGTAGTTGGCCACGCCGTTCGGGGTGGAGTTGCCGTAGAAGAGCCCCTGCGCGCCTTTCGCGATCTCGACGCGGTCGATGTTGTCCAGCACCAGGTAGGGCGTGATGCCCAGCGCGCTCGAGTAGCGCACGCCATTGAAGTACCGCGGCATGTCGAATCCGCGCATCGTCACGGTGTTGGCCTGGCCGACATCATTCTCGATCACCGTCGCACTCGCCGAATACCGGAACACCGTCAGGTCGTCGGTCACCGAGAAATCCCGGAGCAGCTCACCGGACACCACCTCGATGGCCAGCGGCTGGTTGAGGATTGGGATGCCGACGCGCGACGAGGTCACCGTCGTGAGCTTGCGGTAGCCGTGATCGTTGTCCTCGGAGACCTGGAAGGGGCTGAGGACCACGGGCGCCTGGTCGGAGGTCTTTTCTGGGCTGGAGCCAGCCGCACCCTGGGCGAGGGCGGCGAGATTGGCGCACAGCGCGGACGCTGTCGCCAGGATGACACGCGGACGAAGTCGGGAGGTCATGGGAGTGTTGAGCTGAGCAGTTGCCGTTGGGGTAAGAGTGGGCTGACCGGTCTTGCGCGCCTGCTAATGGTGATTCGGTCGCCCCGCGGGCAACGGTTGCCTTTCACTACCTGTAGAAACAATTACCGCCTGACCTACAGGTAGGCGCGCGCCTTTCTCGCCGCCCGGTTCCCAATCTCAATAGCACTGCACGAACAGCCCGATTTCCCTCTCCGCCTCCATGCCTGGCCGCCCTTCCCCGTCCTCCCGCGCGCGTCGCACCCCGTCCGAGCCCGCCGGCGCTCCCGCCCGCAGCCCCGAGGACGAGTGGCAGCTGGAACTGCTGCCGTATCCGCTCGCACCCAAGGTCCAGCAGGAGCTCGTCCGGCTGCTCCGCACCGAGTGGACGCGGACGGATTACGACTGGATCGAGGCGATGAACGGCGATTACAGCGAGCACCTCGCGATCACCAGCGTGATCGCCCGCCGCGCGCGTGAGCCGCTCGCCACGGCGACCATTCATTTTCCGCGGCACCATGCCGAGGTCGCCGTCATCGGCGGCGTCCTCACCCACCGCGACCACCGTGACCGCGGGCTCGCGAGCCGCATGCTCGAGCTGCTGCTGGCCCGCGCGGAGGCCGCCGGTTGCAAGGTCTGCCTGCTGGGCACCGCCCGCAGCCCGCACAACGTCTACAAGAAACACGGCTTCGCCTGGCACAACGGCCGCGTGATGCGCCGCGGGTTCGGCTCCGGCGACCTTGAGCCGCGCTATTTCGCCGCGGATCAGACCGCCTCCTGCCGCGACGCCCACTGGGGGGACCTGCCGGGTGTCACGCTGCTCGCCGCCCAGCCGCTCACCACGCTCGGCCTGGATTTTCCGCGCGGCCTGTTTTCCTCCCGCTTCCATCCAGCCGAGCGCTGCCTGTCCAATTTTCCCGTGCTGTGGTACGACACCGTCACGCGCGGTGGGGCCATGCTGGTGCTCGCCCATCCCGGCAATGGCCGGGTCTTTGGCTTCGGCACCCTGACCGTCGCCCCGGGCGCGGTCCGCCGCCACACCGCCACCGTCGATTTCACGGCGCACGACCACTACCTCGCCCATCTCCCCGCGCTGCTGCGGCACCTGCTCGCCGCCGGGCGCACGCGTCACGTGCACCGCTTCGAGGCCTGGGTCCTCGCCAAGGACGGCGCCAAGCTCCAGGCCCTCCAGGACGCGGGATTCACCGAGGTCGCCCGTCGTCGCGAACAGGTGCGCGGCGCGCGGGGAGCCTGCGACGTCCTGCTGCTCGAGTGCGCCATCTAGCCAGGGCGGAGTTTCAAACCCGAGGGACCGGGCGAAACGGGGTCCGTCCCCTGGGCACCGGGAGCCGGCGACCAAGCTCGCCTCCTTTGCGGCGTTGGCGGTCTTCGCGGCCAACCTAGCCCGGAGCCTGATGCGTTGCACCGCAACGCACGCGGCGCGCGCGAAGCCCGGCCCCATCTGGGTCTCGTGAGCTTCGTGCCCTCCGTGGCGCAACGTCCCTAGCGCCGAATCCAGGCCGAGTCGGGCCGACGGGTCGTGGTGGGCGGGCGCGGCCAGGCGAACATGCCAAGGTCCACCTCCGTCGTTTGGCCGGCCAGGCGCAGGGTCAGGTGGCGCCCCACCGCCGCCGCACTGGCGAAGCCGTTCCCGCTCCATCCGCAGTTGCACCAGAATCCCTCCACGCCGCCCACCGGACCAATGATCGGATGGCCGTCGGGCGTCATGTCGTAGACCGCGGCGAACCCTCCGGCGAACACCGCCCGCCGCATCCCCTGGTAGCGCTGCGACAGGCCGGTCCGCAGCGACGACAGGTGACGGGCCGAAATCGTCTCGTCGTAGTCGTCCGGGTCGACCGGATGGTTGGTCCAGCCGAAATGGGCCGCCCGCACGACCGATTCGCTCACGTCCCGCAGGTAGACCTGATTCACGCCGTCGGAGAGGATCGGGCCGCCTTCCGGAAGCGTCAGGGGACGCTGGAACAGGGTCGTGCCCCCGCTGTGGGCCTGGATCGGCAACTCGACGCCGACCGCCGCCGCCAGCCGCGCGGACCAGGGGCCGGCGCAGTTGACCACGAGGCGCGTCGAGATCTCGCCCCGATCGGTGCGCACCCCGGTTATCCGCGAACCCTCGGCGAGCAGCGCGGTGACCCGCTCGCCCTCCCGCAGTTCGGCCCCGTGGCGCACGGCCGCCAGCGCCAGGGCGCGCGTGGTCTTGACGGGATCCGCGTAGCCCGATCGCGCGATCCAGAGGCCCTGCTCGGTGTCGACAAAATCCGCCCCCGGGGTTCGCGTGCGCAGGCCGGCGGCGTCCACCACCTCGTAGTTCACGCCCAGGCGACGCATCAATTCCAGGTCGCCGCCCAGCTCCTCGGCCCCGAAGCCCACGGTGAAGCGGAGGAAGCCCCGACCCACATATCCCGCATCGCCCCCGACGATCTCGTCCCAGCGCTCCATCATCCCGATGGATTCCTGCACGAGCTGGATGTAGGGCGCCTCGGTAAAGATCGGGCGCATCATCGCCCCGCTCTTGGCCGTCGGGCCCGAGGCCACGCCGTACTGGTCGATCAGGACCACCCGGCCCGCCCCGCCCTTCGCCAGGTGAAAGGCCGTCGACGCGCCATGCACCCCGGCGCCGATCACCACGACATCAGCAGTGTGTTTCATGGAAGCGTCTCCAAGGAATTCCGGCGCGCGGGCCGGACGTCAGCAAAATACGGTCGGGCGCGGCGCTTCGACGACGACGGGAAGGGAGCGGGTAGCATCGGTGGGATCAGGCCAAGCCGCGTGAGCCAGTCGCCCGGCCGCGGCCTTCGCAACCCGCCGCCGGACCTACCTGTAGCGCACTCCGGCGCCATTTATACAGGTAGAGAAGATTGACCGGGTCGCCGGGTCACTTTCCCCTCGTCGCACCCGCCCGAATGGCGCACGCCTCGTGGCCTCCGCCCTCGTCCCCATGTCCCCCTCTCCCATCCGATACGGCGTCATTGGCGCCGGGGTCATCGCCAACGCCATGGCCCGTGCTTTCACCGAGGGTCGCGGCGCCGTTGCCGTGGCCGTCTCCGACGTCAACCTGGAGGCCGCCCGCGCGCTGTCCGCCAAGCTCGGCGGGGTCCGCGTGACCGCCGACTATCGCGAGTTGCTCGCCAGCCCGGACGTGGACGCGGTGTACCTGGCGACCCCGCCCTTCCTCCACAAGCCGATGACCGTCGAGGCGCTGCGGGCCGGCAAGCACGTCTGCTGCGAAAAGCCCTTCATGCTGACGCAGGCCGAGGTCCGCGAGGTGATGGCCGCGCAGGCCCGGGCGCCCCACCTCCACGTCAATTGCGCGTCGTCCCGCTACCTCAGCGCCGGCACGGCGGTCCGCGCGCGCCAGCTCGTGGCCGCCGGGGAGCTGGGCCGGGTGTACCACGTCTCCTACACCCAGGTGATCGGCGCGCCGAAGCCGGGCAGCCGCCTGCCCGACTGGCGGAATGACCCGGCCCGCAACGGCGGCGGCATTTCGTTCGACTGGGGTCCCTACGACCTGGACTGGCTGGCATTCGTGCTCGGCGACCTGTTCCGGCCGCAGACCGTGTTCGGCGTCATGGGGAATTATTTCCCGCTGACCCCGGAGCGCGTGCCGCCCTGCCTCGACGTGGACGGCCGCCACACTGTCCTCATCCAGTGCGAATCCGGGCTGACGATCCTGTGGGAGCGCCGCGCGAGCGAGCATGGTCCGGCCCGCCACACCATCGAGATTCGCGGGACCCAGGCCGGCCTCGACGCCTATTTCATGCCGATGCCGGAAAAGCCTGGCCTCCTGCACCACGCCTACACGGGGACGAACGATCTCAAGACGACGGTGCTGCCCGATGCGCCGCCCAGCTGGGAAGACTCGATGGTCACCCCCATCCGCGACCTCACCGCGGCCATCCGCGAAAACCGCCCAACCGCCAACACGCTCGAGGCCAATCTGCGCATCCACGGGATCCTGGACGCGCTCATCGCCTCGGCCCGGACGCGCCAGGCCATGCCGGTCACAATCTAGCCGCCCGGCCGAGCCGGCCCCGGCGTCCCAACGCTGCATGCTTGGTTCCGTCCCACGTCTGTTGCGCGTCGCCCTCGGCCTGGTGCTGGCCGCCGTCGGGCTGGCCGCCCTGCTGCTGGCCGCCGCCGCCTTTTTCCGCCCGGACCTCAGCCGCTTCCCGCCGGCCCCCAGCCCGGAGGCCGCCGCGGCGGCCCGCCGCGCCCGGGATCCTCATCCGGTCCGCGACCACCAGCCAACCGTCTGGCGCCAGGTCGACTATGCCGAGGGGGAGCGCGGCGCCTGGTGGCCCAAGGGCGAGGCCCCGGTGCTCGCCCGCCTCGTGCGCGAGGGCCGGCTGCCGCCCGTGGCGGAGCGCACCGGCCCGGAACCCCTCGTCCTCGAGGGGCCCGACGGCGATGGAAATTACGGCGGCACCTGGTACCGGCTCGCGACCAATCCGCAGGATCTGGAGGGAGTGATGCCCAGCCGGTACTCGGACGTCTCCCTCGTGCGCTGGTCGCCCCAAGGCTACCCGATCGTGCCCCACCTGGCCAAGTCATGGACCGTCTCGCCGGACCAGCGCATCTGGACGTTCCACCTGCGCAAGGGCGTGCGCTGGTCGGACGGCCAGCCGTTCACGGCCGAGGACATCCTCTATTGGTGGCAGTGGGAAATTCTCTACTTCAAGGCCGACGTCGGCGGCCTCGACCAGGGTTTCATGCGGCACGCGGGCCGGCTGGGCCGGATCGAGGCGCCGGATGCCGAGACGGTGCGGTTCGAGTTTGACCAGCCGAACGGGCTGTTTCTCGAGCGGCTGGCGAGCGCCACCGACTTCATCCAGCCGGCCCACTACCTCCGCCAGTTCCATCCCGCCCTCGGCGACCCGCGCCGGCTGGCCGAACTCCGGCGGACGCTGGACCTCCCCAGCGCGTATGCCGTGTACCTGCGGATGAAGAACCCGCTCAATCCGGAGCACCCGCGCCTGTGGCCGTGGATCTACGCCAGCTACAAGGCCGGCGCGCCCCAGATGTTCGTGCGGAATCCCTACTACTACGCGGTGGACCAGTCCGGGCACCAGCTGCCGTACCTCGACCGCATCGTCACCGACATCAAGAGCAAGGGCATGGTCACCGCCGCCGTCGCGGCCGGCGAGGTCTCGTTCCAGGACCGTCACGTTGACTTTCAGGACTACACCCTGCTCGCGAGCGAGGCGCCGAAGCGCCAGTACCAGCTGCGGCATTTCTATGCGGCGTCGCGCGCCTGGTTTCAGCTGAGCCCGAACCTCAACCGCGCGATCGACCCGGAACACCCGGAGACGAGATGGAAGCACCGGTTGCTCAACGAGCCGACCTTCCGCCAGGCCCTCTCGCTCGCGCTCCGCCGGACCGAGATCATCCGCGCCGTCTTCAACGGCGTGGGCGAACCCGCCCAGGTGTCGCCCGGGCGGGACTCCCCCTATTTCAACGCCCGCCAGTACCAGAGCTTCACGGCCTACGACCCGGTCCGGGCCAACGCGCTGTTGGACGCGCTGGGCTTGTCCCGGCGCGATCCCGAGGGGTTCCGCACGTTTCCCGACGGAACCAAGATGGTCTGGCTGCTCAACCTGTCCGAGGAGTATCAGCCGGACGCGGCCCAGATGATCGCCCGGCAATGGGCGGAGGTGGGCGTGCGCGCCCTGGTCCAGCTGCGGGTGCGGACGCTGTGGCAGGTGGAGCAGGCCGCCCTGCAGCACGACTTCACGGTGTGGGGCGGACTCGACGAGTTCATCCCGCTGCTCCAGCCGCGGTACTTCGTGCCGGTGAGCGGCGCCTCCTTCTTCGCCCCGACCTGGGGCCGATGGTACCAGGCCGGCGGCCTGCACGCGCGGCCGGGCGAACTGCCGGCGGCGCTGGTCGGCCCGCCGCCCGGCCACCCGGCCCGCCGCGCCATGGAACTCTACGACGAGGCCCTCGTCGCGCCCACGCCGGAAGCGCGCCAGGCCCGGTTCAACGAGATCCTCGAGATTGCCGCCGACAACCTCTGGACTATCAACATTGCGACGCCCCCGCCCCTGCTCGCGACGGTGAAGGACGGCTTTCGCAACGTCCCGGCCGAGGCGGTGGCCGCGGTCTTTTTCCAGACCCCGGGCAATCTGGGCATGGAGACCTTTTTCTGGGACCAACCGGACGACGCGCCCGGGGTGGCGGCGCAGGTCCGCGACGCGCTCCTCCACCCGGTGCCCTTGCCCCAGACCGGCCGGCCCGCGGCCTCCCTTGCTCTCTCGCACGTGATCGCCTGGGCCGCCCTCCTCGGCGCCGCGCTCGCCGTGGGCGCCCTGGCGGTCCGCTTCCCGCTGATCGCGAAACGGCTCCTGATCATGGGACCGACCCTGTTCCTCACCTCGGTGGTCATTTTCACGGTGGTCCAGCTGCCACCCGGGAATTTCCTCGCGTCCAAGCGCATCGAGTTGGCCGTGAACGGCGACCCCAACGGGGCCGCGCAGATCGAGGATCTCCGCCAGACCTTCCATTTTGATGACCCGGCCTGGCAACGGTACGCGCGCTGGATGGGCTTCACCTGGTTCGTGACGTTCCAGTCCGCCGACGCCGGCCTGCTCCAGGGCAACCTCGGCCGGTCGATGGAGCGCAGCGAGGCGGTGAACGAGATCGTCGGCGACCGGCTCTGGCTCACGCTGGCCCTGTCCCTCGGCACCATCCTCTTCACCTGGGGAGTGGCCCTGCCCATCGGCATCTACTCAGCGGTCCGGCCCTACACGGCGGGCGACTACCTGCTCACGCTGATCGGCTTCCTCGGCATGTCCGTGCCCCCGTTCCTGTTTGCGATCATCCTGATGTACGGGGCGACGGAATACCTCGGGCTCAGCATCTCGGGACTGTTCAGCCCGGCCTTCGCCGCCGATCCCCAATGGACGTGGGCGAAGGTGCGCGACCTGCTCGAGCACCTCTGGGTGCCCGTGCTCGTGCTGGGCACGGGCAGCACGGCCGTGATGATCCGGGTGATGCGGGCCAACCTGCTCGACGAGCTCAAGAAGCCCTACGTCGTGGCCGCCCGGGCCCGCGGCCTCCGGCCCGTGCGGCTGCTGCTCAGGTACCCCGTGCGGCTGGCCCTCAATCCCTTCGTGTCCGGCCTGGCCGGGCTCTTCCCCCAGCTGGTGTCCGGCGGCGCCATCGTCGCCCTCGTGCTGAGCCTGCCCACGCTTGGGCCCCTCCTGCTCCTGGCCATCGTCAACGAGGACACCTATTTCGCCGCCTCGATGCTGATGCTGCTGAGCCTCCTCGGGATCGTTGGCACCCTGGTCAGCGATCTGCTGCTCCTCTGGCTCGATCCGCGCATCCGCTTCGGCCGCCGCCCATGAATCCTCCCCTCCCGGCCCGGCCCCCGGACCGACCCGAGTCCGTGATGTCACCCTGGGAGCTGACGTGGCGCCGCTTCGCGCGGCATCGCGTGGGCGTCGCGGCGGCACTCGTGCTGGCCAATCTCTACCTCCTGGCCCTCGGCTGCGAGTTTTTCGCCCCGGCGTCCCGCGACTGGGGCAATCTCGATTGCTCCTACTGCCCGCCGCAGCCGCTGCACTGGTCGTGGCGCGAGGGATTCTTTGCCTATCGGCTGCTGCGGCACGACGATCCGGTCACGTTCGCGCGGGCCTACCGCGAGGATCGCCGCACGCGGCTGCCGCTCGGCTTTTTCGTGCGCGGCGAACCGTACCATCTGCTCGGACTGATTCCGCTCGACCGGCATTGCTTCGGCCTCGACCGGACCCGCCTGGCCGGCGACCAGGCCGCGGCCGGGTTCTACCTGCTCGGGGCCGACCAATATGGCCGCGACGTCCTCAGCCGCCTGATCTACGGCGCGCGCATCAGCCTCTCGGTCGGGCTGGTCTCCATCGTGATCACGTTTGCCCTTGGCGTCCTCCTCGGCGGGATCTCGGGCTATCTGGGTGGTCGGTGGGACCTGCTGATCCAGCGCGGCATCGAGGTCATCAACTCGCTGCCCCAGCTCCCGCTGTGGCTCGCGCTCGGGGCCGTGTTTCCCGCCGACTGGTCGTCGCTGAGCATCTATCTCTGCATCACCGCGGCGCTCAGCCTGATCGGCTGGACCGGCCTCGCCCGGGTGGTGCGGGGCAAGATCCTCGCGCTCCGCGAGGAGGACTATGCGGTCGCCGCCCGCCTGCTCGGCGCCAGCCACGCCCGGGTGCTGTTCCGGCACCTTGTGCCGGGTTTCACGAGCCACATCATCGTGACCCTGACGCTGGGGGTGCCCGGCATGATCCTCGGCGAAACGGTCATGAGCTTCCTCGGCCTGGGCCTGCGCTCGCCCACGGTGAGCTGGGGCGTCATGCTGCAGGACTGCCAGAACCTGCAGACCGTCGCCCACTACCCGTGGCTGCTCGCCCCCGTGCTTTTGATCATCGTGAGCATCCTGGGCTACAATTTCGCCGGCGACGCGCTGCGCGATGCCGCCGATCCCTACAGCAGCCGCTGATCCCAGGATTATTTTCCCCCGCTGACCCATGCAACCGATCCCGCTCCCCGCTGATTACTACCAGCAGTTCGACGCCGACTACACCCGGCCCGTTCCGGCCGAGGCCTACGGGGGCTGGAAGACGGCGACCGTGGAACTCGCGCCGGCGCACACCGCCCTGGTCGTGATGCATGCCTGGGAGTCGGGCCCAGCGGAGCGCTGGCCGGGTTTGTGGCGGTCCACCGAAAGCATCCCCCGCACCCGGCAGATTCTGGCGGAGGTGTTCCCGCCGTTGCTCGCGGCCGTGCGGCGGTCGCCGCTGCGCCTGTATCATGTCGTGGGGGGCCGGGACTACTACTCCCACCTGCCCGGCTATCGCCGGACCTGCGCGCTGGCGACCCCCGCGCCGCGGCCGCCGGCGGTGCCGCGGGACCCGGTCTGGGAGCGCCTGCAGGAGTTCCGGCGCCACCACGGGATCATCGGGACCCACAACTGGCCGGATGTCTCCGGGCGCTACCGGGAGCTCGATTTCGCACCCGAGGCGCGGCCGCAGGGCGAGGAACCCATCGCCGAGGACGGCGGCCAGCTCGCCGCGCTCTGCCACGCGGACGGCGTGAATCATCTGGTCTACGTCGGCTTTGCCGTGAACTGGTGCATGGTCATGTCGCCCGGCGGCATGGTCGACCTTGGCCGGCATGGCATCATCTGCTCGACCATCCGCGAGGCGGTCACCGCCATCGAGAACCGCGAAACCGCCCGCCATGAGGATGAGAAGCGGCAGGCCCTGTGGCGCATCGCGCTGCAATGGGGCTTCGTGTTTGGCGTCGCCGATTTCATCCGGGCCATCGGCGCGCTGCCCCCGCGCCCGGGGTCCTACACGTAGGACGGCGCCGGATTGGCCCGCGTCGCCGCGCTTCGTCAGATTGCGGTCACCATGAGTTCATCTCCACCCCGGGAAATCCGCTTTGGGCTGGTCGGCCTCGACACGTCCCATGTCACGATCCTCTCCGACATGCTGAACCACCCGGAATCGAAGAACCCGCTGCCGGGCGGGCGCGTGGTGGCCGCGTGGCCGGGCGGTTCGCCGGACCTGGCCAGCAGCATCAGCCGGGTCCCCGGGTACACGGCGGAGCTGCGCGACCGGTTTGGCGTGAAGATCCTCGACTCGATCGAGGCGGTGGTGGCCGCCGCCGATGCGGTGCTGCTGACCTCGCTGGACGGCCGCGTCCACCGGGAGCAGTTTGCCCGCATCGCCGCGGTGGCCGAGGGCCGGCCGGTTTTCGTCGACAAGCCGTTCGCGGTTTCCTCCGCCGATGCGCGGGCGATCGTTGACCTGGCCCGACAGCGGCAGGTGCCACTGCTGTCCTCGTCCTCGCTGCGCTTCACGGGGGCGCTGACGCGCGTGGTGACCCCGGACAACCGCGCCGCCGTCAAGGGCGCGGACTTTCACACGCCGGCGGCGCTCGAGCCCACCAACCCGGGCCTGTTTTGGTATGGCATCCACGGGGCCGAAATGCTGTTTGCCACGATGGGACGCGGCTGCCGGCAGGTGCGATGTGTCTCCAGCCCCCAGTCGGACCTGGCGGTGGGTGAATGGTCCGACGGCCGGATCGGCACCCTCCGGGGAAACCGAACCGGAAACTGGGAGTTCCACGGTCTCGTCCACTTCGAGAAAGAGTCACGGCACGTCAACGTGCCGGCGGAGTCCAAGGGCTTCTTCGTCTGCCTCGCCGAGGCCCTGCTGGAGTTCGCGCGCACGCGCCAGTCGCCGGTCGACCCCGAGGAGACGGTCGAGCTGATCCGCTTCATCGAGGCCGCCAACGAGAGCCGCCGCCACGACGGAGCCGTGGTCAAACTCTAGGTCGAACCCGCGGCCGCCGAAGATCGAACGTCGAAAAGCCGAAAGTCGGGGTCCGCGCTGCGACTGGCTACCCTGTTACTTGGTCCCTGTTCCCTGTCACCTGCGCGCGCCGCGCGCTACAGCCCCATTTCCTGGCGGACGTACTTCACGTTGGCGTTGCCGAACGAAAGCACGGTGTCGTGGTACCGCCGCAGGTTGAAGCTGGCGCCGTCGTGCCGCTCGGCCGCGGCCCGCAGGTCGTCATGCTCGATCGCCCCCACGAAATACGTCGAGAGCTGCGTCGAGGTCAGGATGGCCCGCCGCCACTTGCCGACGGCCTCGCCCTCCTCCTGGAAGCCTTCCTTCATCATCAGGTCGATCGCCTCGGGCTCGGTCATCGTCCCCATGTGGATCCGCTGGTCGAGGATGGCATTGATGGTGGTCCGGAGCCGCATCTTGAGCTGCTGCATGCGCACCTCCGGCCCGCCGAAGCCGGCTTCGGCCATCACGCGTTCGCCGTACACGGCCCAGCCCTCGATGAAACTGCCGCTGCGGAACAGCGTGCGCACCAGCGTCGGGGCGCGGAATTGGTTGGCGTGCGCAATCTGGAGGTAGTGCCCGGGCATCGCCTCGTGCACCGTGAGGTCCTGAAGCATGTATTCGTTGTACTCGCGGTAGAACGAGCGCTTCCGCGCCGGCGGCCAGTCCGCCGGGGTCGGCGAGATGGCGAAGAACGTCTCGCCCTTCGGCTCGAGCGCGCCGGGCGACTGGCAGTAGGCGATGGCCACGCCGCGGGCGAACTCCGGCACCACGATCACCCGCACCGGCGTCTCGGGCACGGTCACCAGCTGGTGCTGCCGCACAAACTCGGTCGCCCGGGCCAGGCTCGCCTTCGCGCGGTCGACAATTGTGTCGTCGGTCAGGCTGTGCTCCGCCAGCTGGTCGAGCACCGCCTTGATCACGCGGGGCCGGTCGGCCAGCTCGGCGGGGGTCGCCCGCGGGAAAGACCGGAGGTACAGCGGGCGGGCGGTCGCGTAGAGCTGTTCGGTGATGTTCGCCTTCTCCTGCAGGGCGCGCGCCATGATCGTCTCCGGCGTCAGGTCGGACCCCAGCGCATAGCGGAGTTTCCGCCGGTAGAGTTTTTCGCCGAGGCGGAAGTCGCCGGTCGAGCGCGGCAGGAGGTCCTGCTGGAGCCACGCCCGGTAGTCGGCCAGGGCCGCCACCGCGCGGGCCTGGATGGGCGCGACCTCGGCGCGGAGCGCGGGGGCCTGCTGGAGCAGGGACTCAAGGTCGTCGCGGACCAGCCGGATCGTTCCCGCCACCTGGTCAATCGCGGTCTCGGTGCTGGCGCGCGGCGGATGCCGCAGGTTGGCCTTCGCCTCCGCCACCACGCGCGGGAAGGCCGCGAGCCGCTGGGCGATCATCCGCAGGCGCACCTCGGCCGGAGCCTGGCCGCGGGCCGAGAGGTCATAGATGCTGTCCGCGAAACTGGTCTGGTACAGGAGGGGATTGCACTCGAAGGGACGCAGTTCCTCGAGGGTGAACAGCTCATATTCGACGCGCTGCCGCAGGATCTGGGCGTCGACGCGGTCGGGTCCGGTCAGCGCCCCGGGGTTGACTTGGTCGAGCGCCGCCAGCGTGCTCCGCAGCGTCGCGGCGGCGGCCTGCCGGCCGGCGGCGCTGTAATCGGTGAGCTGGCCGTCGAAGCGATGGTCACCGATCTCCGTGGCGTTTTCCGGATTCTGCCGGAGATAGCTCTCGATGAAGTCATTCGCAATGCGCTCGAAGGCGGCGTCCGCGGCCGAGCCGGCAAACAGGCGCGAGGCGGCCAGCGCGAGGAGCGCAGCCAGAGTCAGGTATCGGGGTCGCATGCCCCACAAAGAGCAGGGATGGGGCGGAATTCGAAGGCCGAAATTCGGAATACGAAAGACCGGTTTGTGAAGCAGAAGGCTGCGGCCCAGCGCCAAAACAGGGAATTTTCAACCCCTCGGGCCGCAAAAACCGATGCCGCGGGGTCCGAAATCCTGATTCCGGAATCCGAAATCCGGAATCGTCCATCAGCCGCCGTCGTTGCCAATCGAGCCGGTGGCGCAGGCGGACAGGGCCTCCTCGGCCAGGGCCACCTCCTCGCTGGTCAGCGGCTGCTTGATGACGATCGAGAGCCCGTTGTCCTCATCGCGCCCGAAAATTTCCGGGGCGATCGCGCGGCATTGGTCGCAGTCGATGCACGTGCTGTCCACGTAGTAGCGACCGACGATATTCTGGGGAAGACGTTCAGTTAAGGTGGCCATGCAACAAGGCTACCAGCAGCGGTTGCCACCCGCTCCGCATGAGTTGGGTTTTACTGCGCAATTCTTGGATCACGCGGTTCCTAATACGCGCCGGCACCCCGAACGTCCCCTTGCGGCGGACCGCTCGACGGCTACGCTCGCGGCACTTTCCCATGCGCCTATCCCACCTGGTTTTGACCCTGCTCGGCGCCGCCAGCGCGGCCCTCGCGGCGCAAGCCGCCACCCCCGCCCCGGCGGTGGCGATGACGCTCCTCCGCCTGCCCAACGGCGAACGGATCGGGCTGATCGGCGAGCATCCCGGCCAGCCGGCACCGACGCTGTTCGTGCTGCAGGGCACCCTCGACGTCGCGCGGGCCGAACCGATTTACACCGAGATCGCCCGCCTGCTGGCCAAGCACGGGTACATGAGCGTCCTGCTGGACGCGCCCGGCCACGGCGAGGACCACCGGCCAAACGAGCCAACCGAGCTCAACTCGTGGCGCGAGCGGCTCGACCATGGCGAGGATTTCGTCGCGAGCTTCACGGCCCGCGCGCGGGCGGTCCTCGACTACCTCGTCAAGGAACGGTACGCCGACCCGAGCCGCGTCGCCGCCTGCGGCACCTCGCGCGGCGGCTTCCTCGCCTTCCAGCTCGCCGCGGCCGAGCCCCGGATTCGCTGCATCGGCGGCATCTCGCCCGTCACGGATCTCCGGGCCTTGCGCGAATTCGACCACGCCCAGCGCCCCGCCGCGGCCGACGCGCTCGCCCTCATCCGCGTCGTCCCGCAGCTCGCCGGTCGACCCGCCTGGATCAGCATCGGCAACAACGATCACCGCGTCAGCACCGAGGCCGCCATCGCTTTCTCGCGCGCCCTCGTGCATGCCGGCGCCACCAAGGTGAAGGACGGCGACCCGGTGCCCGTGGAATTGATCGTCAACACCTCCCCTGGCCACCGCAGCTCGTTCCATGACCACGAGCTCCTCGCGGAGTGGATGCTGGAGCATATGAAGTGAGCGCGGTAGTGGCGGTAGGCGATAAGAGGTAGGCTGTAGGCTGTAGGCGGAAGGCTCACGGATGTGTAGCTAGTAGCTGGTACGGACAGCAGAAGGCTCCCATCGGTGCCTGTCTCCGAGCCCTGCGCATTTTGCGCCTCCTTGCGGCCCAAAGGCTCGAACCAAGCCGGGCCCTGACAGCTGAAAGCTGACGGCTACCTCAGCCCGCGATGGCGTTCGCCAGGAGGAGCAGCACGATCGCGACGACGCCAATGCCGGTTTCGACGACCGTCCAGGTTCGGAGGGTCTGCGGCACCGTCAGCCCGAAATACTCCTTCACAAACCAGAAGCCCGAGTCGTTGACGTGCGACAGCAGCAGCGAGCCCGCGCCCATTGCGAGGACAAGCAGTTCCCGGTTGGTGTCGGGCCGCACCGCGAGGATCGGCGCCATCAGGCTGGCCGCCATCATGACCGCCACCGTCGCCGACCCGACCGCCACGCGAAGCAAACCGGCGATGAGCCACCCGAGCAGCAGCGGCGACACCGGCACGCGCGCCCCGATCTCGCCGATCGCCGCCCCAACGCCGGAGGCGTTCAGCACCGCGCTGAAGCCGCCGCCGGCGCCGATCACGAGCAGGATTCCCGCCGCGGGACCAACGCACTCCTCCGACATCCGCAGCAGTTGCGGCCCGGTCAGCCCGCACCGGTAGCCGAACGTCCAGAACGCGACGAGCACGGCCACCAGCATCGCCACGGCCGGGGATCCCAGCAGGGCAAGCCAGGGCCGCACCGGATGCTCCCGGACCAGCGGTGACAGGTCCGCCACGGTTGCCGCCAGCATCAGGAGCACCGGCAGCAGCAGCGTCAGGAGGCTCACGGTGAAACCCGGCCGCCGCGGCGCCGCCGGGGTCGCCGTCGCCGCCGCCCCGAGCCCGCCGAGTTCCACCGGCACCCGCGGCGCCAGCCACCGGGCCAGCAGCGGACCCGTGACCAGCGCCGTCGGCAGTCCCACCACGACCGACCAGAGGATCGTCCGGCCCACGTCGGCGTGGATCGTCGCGATCGCCGCCATGGGTCCCGGATGCGGCGGGATCAACCCGTGCGCCGTCGACAACCCCGCGGCCAGCGGCAGCGCCAGACGGAGGATCGGCGCGCCGGACCGGCGCGCGAGCATGAAGGCCAGCGGGCCGAGGAGCATCACCCCCACCCCGAAAAAAACCGAGATGCCCACCACGAAGGCCACCAGCATCACCGCGTGGTCGAGCCGCGACTCGCCCAGCGCGCGCACCAGGCGGTCCGCGATGACCTCGGCCGCGCCGGACTCCGCCAGGAGTTTCCCGAGGATCGTGCCTAGGCCGATGATCAGCGCGAGGCTGCCCAGCGTCCGGCCGACACCGGTCTCCAGGCTTTCCACGATCCCGGCGCGCCCACCCTGGGTCGCCAGCGGCATGCCCGAGCCGACTCCCACCGCGAGCGAGGCCAGGACGAGCGCGATGAACGCGTTGCAGCGGAACCGGGCGACCAGGACCACCAGCCCGGCCACGGCGCCGGCCGCGAGCCAGAGCAGGCCCGCGGGGGACAGGACGCCAAACGGCAGGGGCGGAGCCATGGCAGGGTTCGGCTCGGCCCGTCAGACGGCCTTGACCGGATCGGGCCCCGCCCGCAGCAGCAGGATCAGCGCGAGCGCCGCCATCACGCCGCCAAAGATGAAGCTGGCGGAAAACCCGAACGCATCCGTCAGGCTGCCGTGGATCGCAGGCGCCACGCTGCTGATCGGGCTCACGAGCGAGAGAAAGGCGATGTTCCGCGTCGTGGTCTCGGGCGACGAGGCCGAGATCACATAGTTCACGAAATACACGCCGCCGAGCTCGCCGGCGCCCATGAGCCCGAAGGCGAGCAGGTAGCCGTAGCCGGTGGCGGCGAACGGCCACAGGATCGCGCATCCGACGAGCACGACGGTGGCGATGACCGCCGCGCGGGCGCCGCGCCGGATCGCGATCGCACCAATGCCGAACCCGGCGACCGCCTTGAGGCCGAAGCGCAGCGCCATGATCAGGCCGGCCAGCTCGATCGGCGCGCGGCCCACCGCCACGCGGGTGTAGAGCGAGAGGTTCGTCATCGAGCTGTAGGCAAAATACCAGAGCAGGAACGCCACCCACGCGACCAGGAGGCGACGGTCCCGCAGAAACGCCCGCACGCTCTCGCCGAGGTACGACCAAAACGGCGGTGACGCCTCGTGCGCGAGCGGGAGGATCATGTACCGGTGCGAGATCAGCGCGCAGACCGCCATGCACGGCAGCGCGATCACGTACAGCACGCCGAAATTGAACGGGTAGCGCAGCCCCGGGACCTTCTCCGCCAGCAGCAGCTGGGCGCCCAGCGAGCCGAGCACCGCGGCCACGGGACCGAAGCCGAAGGCGTACTTGAGCGCCCAGGCCCGGCCCGCCTCGCTCGTGCCGCGGGCGAGGCACTTGAACATGTAGATGTTCGTCACGCTGTTGATCACGCCGATGATCAGTCCCTGCCCGATCACCACGGCGATCCGCAGCCACGACGGGGCGGGCACGAAGACCACGCAGCAGACCAGCAGCATCGAGGCCGCGACCAGCGCGAAGGCCACCTCGAGGATCCAGCGCTCGAACCGCGCCGGGAACAGCCAGGCGCAGAGCAGCGGGAACACCGCGCCCAGCATGTAGGTCGAGCTCGGCAGGTTCGCCACCGTCGCGCTCGCCCCGAGCTTGTCGAGGAACGCCGCCTGCACGACGCCGACATACAGGACCGGCGCCGAGAAGTAGATCAAGAGCTGGGTCCAGATGAAGATGAGCCCGTTGCGGCGCTCGATCGCGGGAGTGAGGGCGGAGACGGTGGGGTCGGCAATCATGGGTTTGGGGCGCGGTCGCGGGCGGCGATCGCGCGGTAAATTTCCTGGGCCGCCCGGAACCGGGCGACAATCGCGTCGCGGTCGGCCGGCCGCTCGAACCGGCCGCGCTGGTCCAGCCGGGCGATCAGGGCGTCGATCTGGTCGACGAAGAACTGCGCATCGTCCCGGGCGGCGGGCGGGCGGGCGGCAATCGTGACGTACACCGGCGAGGTGTGCGCGAAGACCGCCTTGTCGTTCGGCGCGAACCGGTGGCCGGGCCCGCGCACCCGCAGCGCGACCCACGCGCTCGCGCGCACGGGCACCGTGGCCGTGAACTCCTGCTCCCCGGCCGGGGGCGCACCCGCGACCGAGGCCGCGACGCGGCCGTTGACGATAACCTCGACCGACGAAAACGGCACGTGGCTCCGGACCCTGCCGCGGACCTCGAGCACCACGGGGCCCCGCGCGACGGCGATCTCGTCGCCGGGCCCGTGCCCGTTGACCGAAAAGTCGAGCAGCGGTCCATTGGTCACGAAGCTGCGGCCCCGGCGATATCCCTCGATCCACCCCGCGTACGTCAGCGGCGACCCGGCCTGCACATAGACCCGGCCGGCCCCGGGCACGAGGTGCGACGGAATGTTGAGGAACGAGTCGGTGCCCGCGGAGATGGGGCAGCGGAATCCGCAGTTCAGGAGCCGGTACCAGTAGCCCGTGGTGAGGTCCTCGTCGCCCTGGCTCATCGCGTCGATCGTGTTCGCCAGGCCCAGCGCGATGTCGACCGGGAACTCGCTCGGCAGCGCCGGGTGCACGTACGTGGCCACCCCGCCCTGCGCCTTGGCGGCCGCCACCTGCGGAAAGTTGCCCGGCGCGTCGTACGGGAACGGCGAATGGGGCCAGCCGAAATAGGCCGGTTCGACGAACGTGTGCAGGTTGAGGAATCCAACGTGGCCAAAGAGGTCGTTCCGCATCTCCTCGTTCACGTAGATGATCCGGTTCGGCCGCGAAACCGGATCGGGTCCGCCGGTGAAATATTGCCGGTCGGTGATCACTGACGTGCGCGGATCATTGCACGGCAGGATATTCACGACATTCAGGTCCTCGGCCTCGGCGGCGAGCAGGACGTCGGGCAGGGTGGTCGTCGTCGCGGCAAAGAGATTGGCGTGCACATGCACGTCGCCCGAGTACCAGCCGGCCGCCGCGAGGTTCGAATCGCGCCCCAGCCGGACCTCGACCGTCGTGCTGCGGCCGGGGGCGACCTCCACCGTGCGCTTTTCCGGACGGTACTCGAAGCCTTTTACGAATTCGAGGACCGCCGGCCCCGCCGGCAGCGTCACGTCGAACTCTCCCGGGGAGAAAAAATAGGAGTCGCCAGCGCACGGCTGGCCGCAGTCCCCCGTGACCAGGCGCGGCAGGACTCCGGCCGGCACATACGCCCGCCGATCGGCGCCGGTCAGGTAAGCCCGGGCCGCGGTTGTCCGGCCAAGCTCGTCGCGCACCACCACGTGCAATCGGCCAGCCGCGTGCCGGACCAGCGGCACCCTGACCGTCTGGGACGCACCCTCACACTCCATCACCAGCGGAAAGGTTTCGCCCGAGGCCGGCGGCACGACTTCGAAGAAGAACCCGTAGACCTGGCCGGGTTGCAGCGTGACCGCGGCGGCGGGTCCGGGGTTTCCGGGCGACCTTACTGTGAAGCGGGCGGGCGCGGCGCGGGCGTTGCGGACGACCAGCGGCAATTCCGCCGCGGCGCCCGCAAGGGCGTCGACCGGCCGCACCGGTGCCACGGCGATGGCGTCACCCAGCGTGACACCGATGATCCGGGGACTCTCGAGCGAGCGGAAAGCGTCGCTGACACGGCCGATCACCGCGCGACGGCCGAGCCGCGGCCCGCCCGGATGCAGGCTCCGCCATTCCTCGATGAACGGCAGGAACGCGCCTTTCACCACTTGGTTGGCCGTCACGACCGGCGACCGCGGCGTGTCCGACCACCGGAGCAGCCGGGTGGAAAACTCCGCGAGCTGGTTGAGCAGCGCGGCCGCCTCGGGATCCGCCACAAACGTCGCGGTCTGGTAGGGCGTGATCGTCCAGGCCGCGGGCTGGTCGGACGCGCCGCCCAATCCCGCCGCCCCCAGCATCAGTCCGCCGAGCAGCCCACCCCACCGGCGGAGCCGGGCCCGGCGGAGCGGGCGGAAGAGTGCAGCGCGCGCCATGGGTTCAGGGCTCCAACCAGAAAGAATAGAGGTCCGCATCCCGCAGGTGAAAACGGATCCGCACGGCCTGCCCCGCGAGTTCGGTGAGCTTTCGGCCGGGCCACTGCACCTCGACCCGCGGATGGTCGCCCGTGACGGGCACGCAGCGGCCCGCTTCCCAGCCCGGCAGCACGTCCCGGCCGTCGCGGGTGGTGAGCTCGACGCGAAGTTCGCCCGGCACCACCGCATTCACGCACAACCGGCCGCCCTCCAGCACCACCGGGCGCGTGTCGACAAAGCCGCCGGCGGGGCCGGTGTGCAGCGAGACAAATCCGTCAATCCGCAGCATCGCGAGGCAGATGGCGCCGTGATACTCGTCCCGGACGCGGGCGACATTCGGCCGGTGCCGGACGTCGATGCCCGAGTAATAGAACCACAGCTCGTCGCCGTGCCGCACCGGATGGGACGACGCCATGATCTGGCCCGTGTCGATCACGCCGGGACCCAGCGGCGAGATCGGGAGAAAATGCGCCCGGTCGCCAACGCGGGTCCAGGCCCGGAGATCGCGGCTGCAGGCGAGCTTGGGCGAGTTGATTCCGTCCTGGTTGCCGCGCGGCAGCGGAATCCGGCCGCTCGACTCAAAATAGTTCGGCAACCCGATGTAGAGGCCCTCGTAGCGGAACACCGCCATGTTGTAGATCTCGACGTTGTACTCGTGCGGGTGATCCACCGTCGGCCGCCAGTACCGCGGGTCGCCCTCGATCTCGCGGATGTAGGCCTCGCCCCGCCGCTGGTCCTCGGCGTCGGCATGGTAGATCAGCTCGGGCCGGGTCCAGTGCTCGAAGTCCGGACTAAGACTGAGGTACACCGACCGGCCGAAGGGACCGGGCTGCTTCACCGTGAGGATGAACTGCCGGCCGGCCTCGTCCCAGTTGAGCTGCGACTCGTCCTCGCTCGGAATCGGCGGCACGTCGAGGCGCGTGAACGTGAAGCCGTCGGCCGAGACGATCGGCTGCCGCCCGTGCGGGCCGATCAGCCCCTTGTAGCGGCGCGCCGGCGGCGCGTGCGGATCGATCATCACATGCTGGGTGAAGGCCTTCGGATCGCCCTGCACCACCACGAGGTTGTTCCGCCTGCTGCCCTGGCTCTCGACGAGGCCGAGGATCGGCTTTTCCCAGTGGAGGCCGTCCTTGGAGCGGGCGAAGCCGGCCCCGCCCGCGCCGTTCCCGTCGTCGGCAAACCGGATGTACCACAGCTTCCACACCTGCTCCGCCTCGTCCCAGCTCGGCGCGTCGCGCGCCTGGATCGCGGGGCCATCCGACGGCAAGTCGGGGGCGAGCACCGGATTGTGCTCGTACTTGCGCGGCGAGTGGATCACGCGCGTGACGTGGTCGAGGTCGCCCAGCACGAAATCATCGAGAAACAGCTGCCGCTCACCCGGCCGCAGGGTGAGCGCCGCCCATTCATCCGGCGCGGCGTCCGCCGCGCGCACCGCCACCGTCGCGCCGGCGAGCGCCATCCCCAGCGCCAGCAGCGCCGGCGGAATTGCGGCTCTTACCCGCGTCATCGGCAGTGTCATCGACGGCATGGCGGAAAAGGATCGCGCTACTCGGCCCGCAGATACACCGCAAAGAGCCGGGGTTCGCCGGCGCCGGCGCGCGCCACGTTGATCTTCAGCCGCACGGTCCGGCCGCCGAGCGCGGACGGCTGGCCGGCTGGCCAGGTCACGGCGCAGTCGAGCCCGCCCTCGACGGCGATCCGGCCGGCGTTCGCGCCCGCATACTCCGGGAGGAGCGTGAAGTTCTCGTCGGCCACCTCGACCGTGCAGCCGCGCGCGTGGTCGGCGTTGAGGACCACGCGGCAGCCGCCCGCGGGCAGCTGCACGGCGGCCGTCCAGACGGAGCCGTCCGGCTTCGCATCGAAGTGGCTATCGACCGCCGGATGAAGCCCCAGCGCGCCCCAGCGGTCGCGCGGCAGGATCGCGAGGCCGACCTCGCCGCTGTAGCCCATGCCATAATCGGCATTGAGCCAGCGGCCGAAGTAGATCCGGGTCTCGTCGCCGACGTTGAGGATGCCGTTGCCCGACTGCGTGAGGATGGTCGGATACGCGTGGCCCGGGATCGGCGTGGCGGGGGCGTCGAAGCGGGAAATGTAGGCGAGCCCCTTGGCCGGCTCGCGGAAATGCAGGCCGTCGTTGCTGACCACGAGGCCGAGGTCGCACGAGATCTTCCCATAGCCGAACCAGCCCCAGCGTTTCTGCGAGTCGTCGTCGCCCGGCTGGTTGTGCCACTGGCCGTAGAGGCCGACCGCCACGGTGCCAAAGCTGGCGGCGCCGACGCCGAGGTGAACCTGGTCGTACGGTTTCCGCGGCCCGCGGTCGGCCGGGTTCGGCGGCTCCGGCAGAAGGAACGCCTCGGCGTCGCCGGGCAGCCAGCGGACAAAGTCCGGCGAGACCACCGCGCGGCCCTGCCGCCCGCTGGGATGGCCGCCCTCGCTGACGGTGATGCGCTGGCCGTTCACTACCCACAGGCCGTTGAAACGGTAGAACGAGGCCGTCTCGAGGAACTGGTCGATCCCATAGCCGGGCGCCGCCTGCCAGTGGATGCCGTCGGGACTCGTCGCCGTGCGGATGACCCACGTCTTTCCGTTCGAGGGATTGTAGACCATCTTGTACCGGCGCTGCGGATCGGGCTCGGTCTCGTCGCGGATCACGTGCACGCCCTCGATCAGCGCGTCGGGCAGCGCGATGGCGTTGTTGTGCCGGCTGCCGCGCACCTCGACCTGACCGAGGTCGGGCTTGGTCCACGTGATGCCGTCGGCGCTCTCCGCATAACACACCGGGCCCTGCAGCAGGCCCTTCACGTCGGCGTGGTTCGCATCGCCGGGCTCCTTCAGCGCGACGCCGTAGTACCACATCTGGTAGCGGCCGGCGTGGTGGACCACGCCGCCGTAGAAGTGGGCGGCGACCTGGTCGGGCGCGAGCGGGTTGTCGCGGCTCGGGCGCACCACCGCCTCGGGCCGGCAGGCGGGCTTGGAGAGATAGAGCCCGAGATTGTCCCGGAGCGGCAGGAGGTAGTCGTCGATGGCGAGCAGCTTGGCCTCTCCGTCCACCGTGACGCCGGTAGCCGGAAAGCGGAACTGATGCGACGCGTCGGCGCCGCGGGTCGCGGCGAGCGCCAGGCCGAGGCCGGCCAGCAGGAGGCTGCGCCGGCAAGAGCGGCCGGCGCGCGGGATGGGGTTGGGGTTCATGATCAGCGAAATTTTCGCCGCCGCGGCGACCGGCGCGGGCGGCGGGCGGTCACGCGAGGTGCGCGGGCAGCAGCTCCGGCGTGTGGCGGCGCACCCAGGCGATGAGGCGCTTCACGTGCTGCTCGGTGCCGCTGCGGTAGGGCGACTGACAGCGCACCCCCACCACCCCGCCGCCGGCCACGCGCTGGATGCGGTCGACGGCGGAATCCCAGAGGCCCTCCTCGCGGACCAGCGGGATCAGGGCCTCGTGCAGGTAGCGCCGCATCGCCTCGGCCAGGGGCTTGGCCTCCCTGAGGCGACCGGCGGCGCAGAGTTCGTACAGCTCGACGACCTTGGGGGCATTGAAACCGGTGATGGAGCAGTAGCCGCCGCGGCCGCCGGCGGGAATCCGTTCATAGAAGTCCTCGCCGCCGAAGATGGCGAGGTCGGGTGCGACCTTGAGCATGGCCTTCACGGCCTTCACGTCGGACCCGGTGTCCTTGGTGCCGATGAACGTGGGCACCTCGTGGGCGATCTCCGCGAGGAGGCGCGGCTCGATCTTCCGCTTGGAGCGCATGGTGAGGTACAGCACGATGGGCGTGCGGCCCGCCTCGGCGGCAATCTCGCGCACGAAGCGCCTCAGCTCGTCGTCTTTCAGCTCGAGCCAGAACGGCAGCGCGATCTGGATCGCGTCGGCCCCGCGCCGCACCGCGGTCCGGATCCGCTGCCGGGCGGTGCGCGTGCTCAGCGCGGACGCGCCGATCTGGACCGGCAGGCCGAGGTCGTGCGCCTCGTCGCACGCGATGGCCGTGATGCGGTCAAACGTGGCGTCGTCCTGCGCGTAGAACTCGCCGGTGGTGCCGCCGGTGTAGACGCCGTGCACGCCCGTGCCGCCATAGCCGCGGACCTCGCGGGCGAAGCGGCGGGCGTCGAGCTCGTCGCGCTCGTTCCAGGGCACGATGAGGGCGCACCACACACCATGGAGATTTTTCCGGGTCAGGGACTTGATTCGTCGGCTCATGGGGAAAAGGCTGCGGGCAGGCGGTCGAGGCGGAAGAACCGCCGGGCATTCTCGCGGAAGATCAGGCGTTTCGCCTCGGCGGGAATCTCCGCCGCCTCGATGCGGGCGCGCTGGAGCGCCACGTGGTACAGCGGCGTGTCGCTGCCGAAGAGCAGGCGCTCGGGTCCGAGCTCGCGCACCGCCCACTCGACCAGCCGCGGCAGGATGCTGCGGGCGCTCGAGGTGTCGACCCAGAGGTTGCCGTGTCGGGCCGACTGCACCGCGCGGACCTGCAGGTCGACGCGGCCCTGGTCGCCGTTGCCGTTGCCCAGGTGGGCGAGGAGCACGCGCGCGCCGGGATGGCGGTCGGCGAACGGCACGAACGCCGCGGGCAGGCTGTTCGGGCAGCCGCTGTGGGTCATCACCGCCGCCCCCACCTCCTCGAAGAAGCTGAACAGCGCCTCGCCGTGGTCGCTGATCCGGTAGTCGTGCTCCTCGGGATGGATCTTGATCCCGACGCACCACGGCGCCTGGAGCATTCGCCGCGCCTGGTCGTAGGTCGCGGGTTGGAGGGGGTTCACGATGACGTACTGCAGCAGGCCCGGCACGCGCGGCACCAGCGCGAACGCCGCGTCGTTTGCCGCCACCACGTCCTGCCCGCGCCCGCGTGGCAGCAGGCCGTCAAGCGGCGACGCAATCGTCCACTCGATCCCGCAGCGGCGCGCCCGCTCGGTGACCTCCGCGGCGGCGCCGCTGGAGAACTCGCTGATCAGCGGATCGGCGTGCAGATAGGTCCCGAAATGGGCATGGGAATCGATGGCGGCGATGTCGCTGAAGGTCATCGGGTCAAGAGATGCGGCCCGCGCCTTGGGCCGTGCCACATCAGATTTTGTATACCTCGGAGGGCGCTTAAGTAGGGGTAACGGTACCGAATTGACGTGCTAACGACAGCAACTTGTGTCTAAAAGTATACAAGTGTATGGAAAATGGGTGCTGTCAACAGCCATTCCCGAAAAACTCGGTCTGGCGTTGGACCGGCCGACCCGACGTTTCCGTTGCTGCCCCGACATGATTGTTGACTCCCACGTCTACTGCTTCCCGGCCCCCGATACGCGCGCCGGGCACCCCACCGTGGCCGCCCACCTTGAATTCTGGCAGCGCCAGCAGGCGCTCCACCACCAGCCGACGTTTCGCGTCCGCGACCGGGCCCCGGGCGACTCGCGGGTCCTGCTCGATCCCACCCCGGAGGATCCGCTGCGGGTCGCCACCAACCGCAACTTCCGCGTCGACCGCGTCTGCAACCGGTTCGTCTGGACCGTCGACGGCGAGGACTACACCAAGCAGCAGCTGCCGCCGAACGTGATCGAGTTCAGCCCGGGCGCGGTGATCGCGGAAATGGATCACGCCGGCGTGGACTGGGGCCTGGTCCATGTGGACGCGACGCTGACCAAGGACCCGGCGTACCTGGCCGGCTGCGTCGCGCAATTCCCGCACCGGCTCCGCTCGATGGCTCCGATTGACGAGTGGCTCATCCCGACACAGCCCGACGCCGCGATCCGGCAGGCGGTCGACGCGGTGAAGGTCCACGGGTTGCACGCGCTCAAGATCATTCCCGAGTATGCGTACCGGCACTCGAGCTCGCGCGACTTCACCGCCCCGGAGTGGCGGCCATTCTGGGACGAGGTCGCGGGCCTTGGTGTGCCGGTGTTTTTCACGCTCGGGTCCCACCCGGGCGTGACCGACCCGCGCGCGGGCTTCGTCGCGGAGCTGTGGCGCCTGCGCGCCTGGCACGAGCGCTACCCGGGCGTCCCGGTCGGCATCACCCACGGCTACCCGTGGCGCGACTATCTCGAGGGCGACCGGTTCGCGCTCACCGACGACATGTGGGCGCCGCTCGTGGGCACGGAGATCTGCCTCGAGGTCGGCTTTCCCTTCCGGATCGGCGACCGGTTCGATTTCCCCTACCGGAAATGCTGGCCGGTGCTGGAGGCCATGGTGCGCCACCTCGGGGCCCGCCGCCTGATGTGGGGCACCGACCTGCCGTTCCAGAACCGCTTCTGCACCTACCGCCAGTCGCGCGACTACATCGAGAAGTACACCACCTCGATCCTGTCGCGCGAGGACGTCGCCCAGATCATGGGCGGCACGGCCGCGCGGGTGCTCGGCCTGCCGCCCCGCCCGGCGGTCACTTGAACTGGATCGAATAGAGATCGGCGTCGCGCATCACGATGCGGAACCGCACCGGCTGGCCGGCCAGCCGCGCGAACGGCGACCGGTCGGTCCGGCCCTGCGGGTGCTTCCACGGCACCGCCTCGGCGAGCTTGTCACCGAAGATCAGGGGCGACTCCTCGAGCAGGAAGCCCGGGATCGGCCGGCCCTGCTCGTCCTGGACCTCGATGCGGATGCTTCCGTTCGCGGCCGTCGAGTAGTTCAGCACCATGGTCGAGCCCGTGAAGACGATTGGTTTCGTGACCAGCTCGCCGCCCGGAAAGCCGGCGTGCGCCGAGACGAATCCGTCGGGCCGCAGCGTCATGCGCTCCAGGCGGTTCGACGGAAAGGTGTAGTCGCGCTCGAGGTAGATCGACATCTCCTCCGGCCCGGTCTCGAGCAGGCCGTGCGCCGGCGTGTTGGCGCGGTGCGCCCAGTTGCGCTCGTGCAGGCCCGGCCGCACCCAGGCCTCGTCGAATCGCCGCCAGTGCACGCCGTCGCGCGACGCCATGAAGATCGCGTCCGAGGTGCCCGGGCTCGTGCTCTCCATCTCCGGGAAGTAGGTCTTCCACGGCAGGAAGCGGCGCGGCATCGCGATGTAGATGTGCGGCGCCCGGTAGTAGGGCAGCGTCGCGTTGGTGTAGAGGTGGGCTTCCGGCGAGTCGCCAAACTCGCCCCACACCCCGGGCGTCCAATGCCGGAAATCCGGCGAGGTGGCATGCTTGATCGACCGCAGGCCGTGGATGAAGTCGCGGTAGATGGCGACGTACTGCTGACGCACGGGGTCCCAGAACGCGACATTCAGGGAATCAAAGGCGCCGTCGGTAATGATCGGCTTTTCCTGCAGCTGCCGCCAGTGCACGCCGTCGGCCGAGACGAACCCGAGCAGCACCGGCCTTTTCGTGTCGCCGTCGTAGTTGCTGCTCGCGACCGCCTTGTACCGCTCGTCCGCCGGCACGGCCGGATTCTCGTCCTTGAACGGCGAGAAGTTGTGCGAGCCGGCGGCGACCCAGACGATGTTGTTGGCCTTCGAGCCCTGGAACTCGAAAAGGCCGAGGTTGGGCCGGGTCCAGTGGATGCCGTCCGTGCTCTCGGCGTAGCACGCATACTGCGGATGCTCGGGCACGATTTTCTCGTCGGGCCGGACCGTCGCCTTGATGGTATAGCTTGGGTCGCTGCTGCCGCGGTAGTACATCCGGTAGCGGTCGCCGTCCCTGAACACGGTGACGTAGCCGCTGGTCACCCCTTCCCAGGGCTGGTCGAAGGTGAACACGGTGCCCTCCGAGCGGGGTTCGTGCAACTTGAGCTCCACGCCTTGGGCGTGGTCGATCAGGTAATCGTCGACGAAGAGTTCGCGACGCGAGCCGAGGTTCAGGGGATCGGTCGAGGCGGAGGCGAGGACGGCCAGCGCCAGCGCCGGCAGGGAGCGGATCAGGGTGGTGTTCATGAGTAAATCGGGTTTGGCCTCACTGGCCCGCGAGCTGGGCGGCGGTGAGGCGGTTGAGGAGCGGCTCGCCGCGCTGGAAGCGCCGGAGATTCCGGCCAAAGATGTCCCAGAGTCGTTCGCCGAAGTGCGGACTCAGGCTCGAGCCGGAGATGTGTGGCGTGAGGATCACGTTGGGCATCCGCCACAGCGGGTGGGCGGGCGGGAGCGGATAGGCGTAGTGCGTGTCGAGGGCCGCGCCGGCGATCCAGCCCTCGCCCAGCGCGCGGAGCAGCGCCGCCTCGCGGATGATCGGGCCACGGGCCGGGTTCAGCACGTGGGCGTGCCGCGGCAGCGCCCGGAGCTCCGCCTCGCCAATCAGGCCCTCGGTGGCCGCCGTGAGCGGGAGCGCGACCACCAGAAAGTCGAGCCCCGCCAGGAACGCCGTGGTCTCGCCCGCGGCAAAGACGCGGTCGGGCAGCACGCCCTCCG
>JAFEGX010000067.1 GCA_018239675.1 Verrucomicrobiota bacterium | reverse complement strand
GTTTTCTCCCGAAATCGCGAAAACGATCGGGCCTCCTGATCGGAAATTCCGCCAGCGGCGTCGCCACCGATGTTGTATCAGTTCAGTGGATTCACCATTCTCCTCTGACGCGAAGAGAAACCTCCGGCGAAAGCACTTTCCTTCCTCAGCCCGGGCCTTTCCAGCCCGCATTTTCAACGCCCCTCCGACAAGCCCGCGACCGGCAGAAGCGATCCGCGAATTCGCACACTTGTCCCACTCCCAAGACCGGCTAACCCTGGATAATTCCCCCATAGGACGGCAGCGCTACGGTCGAAATAAACGCGATCTCAGGGCATGGCCAAGGCCCAGCCGCCTTGGTGGGAAACCGATCGCCTGCCGATCACCTAGGTTTGCTCTCCTTGCTTGGGCTAAAGAGACTATGGCACCTGATTCGATCCACTCCAGCCACGTCACCAAGATTCACCAAGCCCGCCTAACCTTTCAGGCCCAACCCGGATCCAAATACGCTAGAGGCCAATCAATGCCAAATTCGGCGCCCAGGTTCCTAGCCCCAATCACGTAAAGTTTCACTCCGTCCTCTGGCTAGTTTGGATCGTCGGCCCTCGAGATCGTTTCAAATCATCCTATCTCGTGCCCCTACCGGGGTCGGTCAGGGCATTGGCGGGCGCGCTACCAGCCATTTCTTGCAATTCGCGCTCACTCGAAAAGTGCGGTATTTCCGGCTATTTCGAAGAAAATGCCCCAAAATCAGACGATTTTGGCCCAAATTGGCTCAATTTTGCCCGAAATTCATCCATCATAAGCCGACAATCATCTTCGATATTCACTCCAAGGTCATTGATTCTAAGTCGTACCACTTCAAGAAATGGCGCATTTCTTGTCATTTTTGCCCGAAATTTGATCGGTTTTGGGGCCGAAAACCCGTGAAGCCCCATTTTTATTGCTTCGCAAGGCTGTTTTCTTTTGAACGACCCGCTCAGTTTTTCAACTAACACTCCAGTTTCAACTCAACCAAGGCGCGTTTTTGGACCTAAAACAAATCAAACAGATCATCGAGCTCATGAAGCGCTCCGAGCTGAGTGAGTTCGCCGTCGAGGAGGAAGGTTTTAAGCTCAAGATCCGCCGGGGAGGCTCTGGGCTCCCGGTCGTAACCCAAGGCGTGGTGGTTTCCAATCCTCCTTTTGCCCAGCTTGCCGAGGTCGCCGCCCCGGCTCAGCCCGCCGCCGCCCCCGCGGCGGCACCCAGTCAGGTGGCCGCGAAGGAAGAGGAAGGTGTCGTTTATATCAAATCCCCCATGGTTGGAACCTTCTACCGCGCCGCCTCACCTGAAAGTAAGCCTTTCGCGGAGGTTGGAGCCAAAGTGGTTGAAACGACGGTCGTCTGCATTATCGAGGCCATGAAGATCATGAACGAGATCCAGGCCGAGGCGAAAGGCACCGTGGTGGAGGTTCTCGTCGAAAACGGTCAGCCGGTCGAATACGGCCAGCGGCTCTTCAAGATCAAGCAGGGCTGAGCTAACCACCTGCCCCAGTGCCAGCCTTAGCGGCCGGCCCAGCCGTGGGTTGGTAGATCATCGTTTTCCCAATGATTCAGAAAATCCTCATCGCTAATCGCGGAGAAATCGCGCTTCGTATCGTCCGCGCATGCCGTGAGTTAGGAATCAAAACGCTGGCAGTCTATTCGGAGGCGGATGTTCAGTCGTTGCACGTCCAACTGGCCGATGAGGCCATTTGCATTGGCGGTCCAAAGAGTTCCGACAGCTATCTCCGCGCTGATCGCATTATCAGCGCCGCCGAGATCGCCGACGTCGATGCAATCCATCCTGGCTACGGATTCCTGTCGGAAAACGCCAAGTTCGCCGAGCAGTGCGAGTCCTGCAACATCAAGTTCATCGGCCCAAAGTCCAAGTCCATCAAGATGATGGGCGACAAGGCCGTCGCCAAGGACACAGTCAAGAAAGCCGGCGTGCCGACAGTCCCCGGCTCCGATGGCCCGGTTGATAACGAAGCCGAGGCCGTAAAGGTGGCCCGCAAGGTTGGCTACCCAGTCATTATCAAGGCCGTGGCGGGCGGTGGCGGTCGCGGCATGCGCATTGCCCATAACGATATTTCCTTCGCCAAGGAATATCACGTGGCACGCGGTGAGGCCGAGAAGGCCTTCGGCAATGGTGCAGTCTATATTGAGCGCTATATTGAGAAGCCTCGCCACATCGAGTTCCAGATTCTCGGCGACAGCCACGGCAAGTTGGTCCATCTCGGCGAGCGCGACTGTTCGGTGCAGCGTCGTCACCAGAAGCTGATCGAGGAGTCCCCTTCCCCGTTTCTGACCTCCGACCTGCGCAAGAAGATGGGCAAGGCCGCCGTCCGCGCCGCGGAAGCCGCGAGCTACGAGAATGCCGGAACGATCGAGTTTCTCGTCGATGCAAAGGGGAATTTCTACTTCATCGAGATGAACACCCGCGTGCAGGTCGAGCACCCGGTCACCGAGGAGTGCACCGGCATCGATATCATCAAGCAGCAGATCCGGGTGGCCAACGGCGAGAAGCTCGAGTTCGACCAAGGCGACATCAAGTTCGAGAAGCACGCCATCGAGTGCCGCATCAACGCCGAGGATCCGTCGCGCAACTTTGCCCCGTCCCCGGGAACCATCGGGCTTTACTATCCCCCGGGCGGCCACGGCGTGCGCATCGACTCCCACGTCTACAGCGGCTACGTCATCCCGCCGTATTACGATTCCATGATCGGCAAACTCATCTGCTATGGCTCGACCCGCAAGGTCGCACTCGAGCGGATGTACCGCGCGCTCAGCGAATATCTCATCCGCGGCATCAAGACCACGATTCCCCTGCACAAGGCAATCATGGCCGACCCGGTCTTCATCGAGGGCAAGGCCACGACCGCCTACATGGAGGACTTCATGAATCGTACTCCGCCGGATCTCTTTGCCTGAGGTCCGCTCCCGCTGTACCATCCTCCAAGCCCGCCCGCTCGCGGGCCTTTTTGGTTTCTATGGACTGCCCGGCCGGCAAAGGAGCACGTCGCTCCACTCCCCCATCTTACGGTGGTTGATCTGCCAGTCGGGTGCCGCCAGTCGATAGGCCTCACGGACCTCTGCATTCTCCTTGGCGAGAATGCCGCTCAAGACCAAGGCCCCACCCGGCGCCACGGACCCAACCAGTTGCGGAGCAAACTCGATCAGCACGTTGGCCAGGATGTTGGCCATCACGATGTCCGCCAAACGCCCCGCCAGCCCCGAAATTAGGTCCCCCACGACAAACTCTACCCTCCCCTTCATTCCATTCAGGACCGCATTCTCCTCGCTGACCCGGACCGCTTCGGGATCGTTGTCGAATCCCATTACCTGACGGAACCCCAATTTGGCCGCCGATAGCGCAAGAATTCCCGAACCACATCCCGCATCGATTACCCGGAGTTGGCTCTTGCGGACCCTTTCACCCAACTTGGCGTCAAGTTCGACCAGACGTTCCACGCAAAGCCGGGTCGTCTCGTGATTGCCGGTGCCAAAGGCCAAGCCCGGATCAAGCCAGAGGACTTCGTCGCCTTTGGGCACGGCATAAGTTGATCGCTCCCAAACCGGCACCCAATGCAGGCGCCCAAATTTCCAAGGCTTGAAGTGGGCCTTGTAGCTGTCCCTCCAATCTGTTTCCGCGAGCACTCTCATCTCGGCTCCGCCCACCGGTTTCGCCGGCAGTTGCGGCTCCAACTCGGCCCAACGCGCCCGCGCCTCCGCCAAGTCCGTAAACACTCCAACGATCCACGCCCGCCGGACGATCACGTCCTCAGTCAGGCTCCAGCCGGCGACACCCAGTTCGAGCAGGAGTTCGTCGATGGCCTCCACCGTCTTGGGCGAGATTTCCACGCGGATTTCGGTCAGGTCCATCGTTTCACCGTCCCCTGCCATTCTGCCGCCGGCAACGCGAATCCTCCGCGACTCGCCTCAGCGCTCGCTCTTTCGCTCCCGGTACTCCCGCGGGCTCAGGCCAACCGTCCCCCGGATGGTTTTATTGAAGAAATGGAGGTCCGGTAGACCAACCTCGCCCGCGATCGTCTTCACCGGAAGCGTCGTGTGCCCGAGCAAATGGAGCGCCCGGTCAACGCGCCGGCGACGAATATAGCCCTCGATCGTCACGCCAAACTGCGCCCGAAAGAGTCGCGTCAGGTGATTGTGCGAGATCTCAGCCCTTCTCGCGATCGCCGGGATCACCAGCGCTTGCCCGAGATGGAGTTCGATGTCCCGCACCGCCCGGCTCAGCGCCGGATGCAGGCGCTTGTTTGGTTCCCGCTCCGCCATGGGTTGCCCCGCCAACTGCCACAGCACATCCCACAGGCGCACCGACGCCCGGCGTGGTTGCGACGGCAGCCAGCCCGCCGCCTCTTCCATCGCCCGGGTCAGGGCCCCAAACGCCTCCCCAGTGTCCTGAATCACCGCCATCTGGACCAGGTCGCCGCCGTTCGGCAGGCGGAAATGCGCGAAGATGTGCCGCGATTCTCCCTGAAACCGATAAACGATCCGCGAATTCGGCGGCGTCACACTCGCATACCTGGGCCGGATCACAAACTCGCGCCCGTCGAGCTCGAACGCCCCATCGTAATTGTACAGGTGCAGCGCCCACAGCTCCGGCAGCTGGTACTCCTCCCGGCGGGTCTCGCGACCATGCACCGCCTGGCCGGCCTGGACCAGTTCCGGCGGGTTTTTCAGCGGCATCTTCCAAACTGCCGGATCCATAGGCCACCGCTCAGCCACCGCTCAATCGCGCAATTACCGCCGGCAGCAGCGCATGCTCGGCCGCGTGCACCTTGGCCGTCAGCGTCTCGAGTGTGTCGTCCGACTCGATGCGCACGGCCATCTGGTCAAGGATCGGGCCGCCGTCCACCTCCGGAGTGACCTCGTGCACCGTGCAGCCGGTGATCTTCACGCCGCGCCGAAAGGCCTGGCCGATGGCGTCCAGGCCCGGGAAACTCGGGAGCAGGCTCGGGTGGAGGTTGATCACCTTGCCCGCAAAGGCCTGCAGGAATCCCGGCTTTAGAACGCGCATGAAGCCCGCGAGCACAATCAAGTCAGGCGCAAGGGCCCTGATCGCGGCGATGTAACGGGCCTCGCCCTCGCCCTCGAGCTTGGTCTTGAACGGCGCCGGGTCCAGAAAGGCGGCCGGCACGCCAAATCGCGGGCCGAGCGCCAAAATCCCTGCGTCCGCCCGGTCCGAGAGGATCTGCCCGACCTGCGCCCGGCCCAGTCGTCCGGCCCGCTGGGCCTCAAGGATGGCCTCGGCGTTCGAGCCGCGGCCGGAACCAAGGATGACAACGCGCATCGTGTTCAAATCTGCCCGGCCGCCTTGATCTTCGCGATTAGACCGGTCGTGCTGAATCCCGGCAGGAAGGGCACAAACACGATCTTCGCCCCGACGTCCTCAAGGGCGGCGCGCTCCTCGGGATTCAGCGTGGCGATCGTGTAGTCTCCCGCCTTGCAGTACACATCCGGCCGCAGCGTCCGGATTTCAGCCGTCAGGCGCGGCTCCCCAAAAACCACCACCGCGTCCACGCACCACAAGGCGCCCAAGGCAAAGGCCCGCTCGCGCTCGCCCTGCACCGGCCTCGTCGGTCCCTTGATCGCCCGGACGCTCGCGTCGGAGTTGATCGCCACGACCAGCACGTCGCCCTGCGCCCGCGCCGATTGCAGCGAGTGGAGGTGGCCGGTGTGCAGCAGGTCGAAGACGCCGTTCGTGAGGACCACCTTGCGTCCGGTAGCCCGCCACTCCTGGCGGCGGGCCGCCGCCTCGCTGAGGCTGAGCAGTTTCGGATTCGGGAGGTTCACGCGGCCACAGGCTCACAGGTGGCTCCGCCGTTGTAAATTATCTTTCCCCTGTTTTGATGCCTCCACCCCAGCCCCGATGAAATCTCGGATTGCCCTCGTCGTCGTCTCCCTCGTCCTGTCCCTGCTCATCGGTCTCACGCTGCGGCGCGGCGCCGGCGGCGATGCCTCGGGTGCTCCCAAGCGCCCGCTCATCGGGCTTTCCATGGACACGCTGGAGGTCGAGCGCTGGCAGCACGACCGCGACCTGTTCGAGGCCCGCGCCAATCAGCTGGGCGCCGACGTGATGGTGGTGTCCGCGAACGGCAGCGACACCCGGCAGGTCCGCGACTGCGAAGCGCTGATCGCGAACAAGGTCAGCGCGCTCGTCATCATTCCGCACGACGGCGCCGCCATGGCCAAGGCCGTCAATCTCGCCCACGAGGCCCACGTGCCCGTGCTCGCGTACGACCGGCTCATTCTCAATTGCGACCTCGATCTCTACCTCACCTTCGACAACGTCCGCGTCGGCGAGCTCCAGGCCCAATATCTCGTTGACCATCTCAAGGGCCGGAAGGCCCGGATCGTGCGGCTCCTTGGCTCCAAGACCGACAACAACGCGTTCCTGTTCAAGCAGGGCCAGGACAACATTCTCAACCCCGCCATCGCCCGCGGCGACATCGAGATTGTCCACGAGGACTGGTGCGATGGCTGGCGGCCCGAGAACGCCAAGAAGATCCTCAACGCCGCCATCACCAAGGCCGGCCGCGACATCGACGCCGTCCTTTGCTCGGCCGACATTCTCTCCGCCGGCGCGGTGCAGGTCCTGCTCGAGGAAGGGCTCGCCGGCAAGGTGCTCGTCACCGGCCAGGATGCCGATCTCGCGTCATGCCAGCGCATCGTCGAGGGCACGCAGAGCATGACGATCTACAAGCCGATCAAGAACCTCGCCACGGTGGCCGCCGACCTGGCCGTCAAGATGGCCCGCCGCGAGGTGATCGTCGCGCGGCAGGAGCTACCCAACGGCAAGATCAACGTGCCCTCGATTTTTCTGCCGGTCCACGTCGTGGACAAGGACAGCCTGGAATCCACCGTCATCGCCGACGGCTTCCACACCCGCGAGTCGATCTACAAGAAGTGAGCATGCCCGCCCTGCTCGAGGCTCGCGCGATCACGAAGCGCTTCCCCGGCGTCACGGCCCTGCGCGACGTCAGCTTTGACCTGCGCCCCGGCGAGATCCACGCCCTCTGCGGCGAAAACGGCGCCGGGAAATCCACCCTGATCAAGCTGCTTTCCGGGCTTCACCCCCACGGCAGCTACGAGGGCGAACTCCACCTCGAGGGCCGCCTCGCCGAGTTCTCCTCGATCGCCGACGCCCAGCGGCACGGCATCGCGGTCATCTACCAGGAGCTCGCGCTCGTGCCGGAGCTGACCATCGGCGAGAATCTCTTCCTCGGCTGCGAGCCGCGGCGCGGGCTGATGATCGACTGGGAGAAGCTCTACACCGACTCCCGCGCGGTGCTGGCGCGGGTCGGCCTCGGCCTTTCCGCCGAGACCCTGGTCGGCCGGCTCGGCGTCGGACAGCAGCAGCTGATTGAGATCGCGAAGGCCCTCAGCAAGGAGACGCGCATCCTGATCCTCGACGAACCCACCGCCGCCCTCGCCGAGCGCGAGGTCGAGACGCTGCTCGAGCTGCTGCGCGGGCTGCGCGCCCACGGGATCGCGTGCATCTACATCTCGCACAAGCTCGACGAGGTCTTCGCGGTGGCCGACCGCATCACGGTGCTCCGCGACGGCGCCACGATTTCGACGCATCCGACCGCCGGAACGTCAAAGGACAACGTGATCCGCGACATGGTGGGCCGCGAGATCAAGGACCTGTTCCCCCGCGTGAGCCACCGCCCGGGGCAGGTCCTCCTGCAGGTCGACCGCCTCACGGTCGCCCCTGCGGGCGGGGCGCAGGACCAGCTGCACGACGTGACCTTCCAGGTCCGCGCCGGCGAGGTCCTCGGCATCGGCGGGCTGATGGGCGCCGGCCGTACGGAACTGCTCATGCACATCTTTGGGGCGTGGGGCGTTCGGCGTCGCGGCACGGTCACGCTCGGCGGCCAGCCGCTGGACCACCCCGATCCGGTTCGGGCGCTCGCCGCCGGACTCGCGCTCGTGAGCGAGGACCGCAAGCGCTACGGCCTCGTGCTCGAGCGCGACATCGGGTTCAACCTCTCGCTCTCCTCGATCACGCGGCTCCGGCGCGGGCTCCTGGTCGACGAGGAGACCGAGGTTCGCTCCAACCAGCAGTTCTTCGCGTCACTGCGCGTCAAGGCCCCCTCGCTTGAGACCACCGTCGGCACGCTGTCTGGCGGCAACCAGCAGAAGGTCGTCATCGGCAAGGCGCTCATGACCAACCCGCGCGTGGTGTTCCTCGACGAACCGACCCGCGGCATCGATGTCGGCGCCAAGCTCGAAGTCTACGAGCTGGTCAACCGCCTCACCGCCGAGGGCAAGGCCGTGGTCCTCGTCTCCAGCGAGCTGCCCGAGCTCATGGGCATGAGCGACCGGATCCTCATGCTCCACGAGGGCGCCGTGGGCGGCGAGTTCGCCCGCGACCAGGCCACGCCCGAGAAGCTCCTCGCAGCCGCCATGGGGCGCCTGCACGCCGCCGCCTGACTCTTCCGCGATGAATCCGAAGTTCTCCGTCCGCGACTTCTCGCTCGTCCTCAGCCTTGTGGCCATCTGGGCGTTCTTCGCCATCACGTCGCCGCAGTACCTGTCCGCCCGCAATCTCTCCGCGCTCTCCGTCGAGCTCGCCATCACCGCCACGCTGGCGCTCGGCATGCTGCTGGTGATCCTCCCGGGCCACATCGACCTGTCCGTCGGCAGCGGCGTCGGACTTGTCGGCGGCATCGCCGCCGTGCTCGTCTTCAACCGCGGCTGGCCGGCCATCCTCGCGTTCCTCCCGGCCATCGCCGTCGCCCTGCTGGTCTGGCTCGCCCAAGGCACCCTGATCGTCCGCCAGCGGATTCCCGCCTTCATCATCACGCTCGGCGGCCTGCTGATCCTAAAGGGCGTGTTCTGGCTCGTGATCGACACGCATACGGTGCCGGTCGCGCCGGGCGGGCGGCCCAATCTCTTTTCGCTGCTCACGACCTACTACGTTCCGCCGCTCGCCAGCTGCGTGCTGATCGCGCTCGTCCTGCTGGCGCTGGTCGTGGTCACGCTGCGCGCCCGGAAGCGCCGGGCGTCGATGGGCTTCGAGACCGACGACGCTGAGCTCGCGTTCCTGAAGCTCTTCGTGACGGGCCAGGGCCTGCTGCTCTTTGTGCTCTCGGTGAACCAGTTTCGCGGCATCCCGTTGCCGGTGCTCGCGCTGGGGCTCGTGGCGCTCGTGATCCAGATCATCACCCGGCACACGCCGTTTGGCCGCCACCTTTACGCCATTGGCGGCAACGAGGAGGCCGCGTTCGTGTCCGGCGTGCCGGTGCAGAGGGTGGTCATTGGCGCGTACACCCTGCTCGGCGGGATCGTGGCAATCACCGGCCTGCTGCAGACCGCGTACGCCGGGGCCGCGACGACGACGGTCGGCGATTCGATGGAACTCGACGCAATCGCCGCATGCGTGATCGGCGGCACGAGCCTGCGCGGCGGCCGCGGCACGGTGCTGGGCGTGATCTTCGGCGCCCTGATCATGGCCAGCCTGCTGAACGGCATGACCCTGCTGGCGGTCTCGCCGGAGCTGAAGTTCATCGCCCGGGGCGCGGTGCTCACGCTGGCGGTGTGGATGGACGTGAAACTTGCCAAGCGCTGACTGGTCCCGTGTTCCCCGGCCGAACCTTCACCCTTCAACCCAGCGGCGGCGGGCATTCGCAATTTTCCCGGTTCCGCATTGGTTTCTTCGCCGCCGCCCGGCCCTTGCGCCCATGAATCCCCACCCCACGCTTGGCCTGCTCCTCGCAGGCGCACTCGCCACCACCGCGGCCGGCATCCCCGCGCCCCGCGAAGTCACCGTCGTGAGAGACGACCCGCGGGTGCGGCTGGAGTTCGGCGAACCTCATCTCGTGATGAAGGGTGGGCTCCAGCCTTCACTGCTCGGCACCTCCGCCGGCACGCTGATCGTGCAGGCCCAGACCGTCGACGCCCCGCTTCCGTCCAAGCGAATTTCCTACCCGAGCGCGATCATGACAGTCGTATCACGCGACGGCGGTCGCATCTGGACGGAATTCCCGCGACCCAAGGGCGAGAACGGCCTGAACTTCGAGGGCGGTGCCGTGCAGCTGCGCAGCGGCCGGATCGTGGCGCTCGACACCTATATCCCGCCCACCGGCGACGAGCAATATGGACAGGGTGAGCTCTACGTCTCCGATGATGATTGGCGCACCTTGCGGGGGCCGGAGGAGGTCTTGTTCCACCTGCCCGGGGTCAATTACCACGGCTCCTCCGACGACTATGGGCGCGCCCATGTGGCGGTGCGGCTTCATCGCCGGCTGCTGGAATTACCCGACGGGGATTTGCTCGCAACGGTCTACGGCTGGTTCCAAGGCGACAACACGCCGGCCGACTACCTGCCGACGATGAAGAAAACCCGGGCCTTCCTGGTCCGCTCCAGCGACGCGGGCCACAACTGGCGCCTCGTCGGCACGATCGCGGCCGACTCGTCGATCGGCACCGAGGGCTTCGACGAGCCGGCCCTGGTTCGCATCTCGGCGGGACCAAACGCGGACCGGCTGCGCTGCTATCTGCGGACCGGACGGGAGCTCTATGAGACCTGGTCCGACGACGAGGGCGTAACCTGGGCGCGACCGCGGATTCTCGACTTCGGAGTCATCGACATCCGGCACACCGATAAGTGGGCTGCCATGTTCCAGGGTGTCGTCGAACGGGACGGCCGGCCCGTCAACCTGATCGGATCCGTCGTCGACCCGGACGTGGTCGAACTGCGCAACGGACTGCTGGTCTGCACGGTCGGAGTCCGGATTCCGGCCCGCTCGTGCTGGCCGCGCGCGGGCTACCCGGGGAACGGGGACTATCTGGCCGTCAGCGTCGACCACGGCGAAACCTGGAGCCATGTCGTCCGGCTGACCTCGGGCATTCTCACCACCCACTACACCGCCGTGACCGAGACCAACCAGGACAACCAGCTCTTCGTCGCGTACGACCTTGGAGACTGGACGAGCGGCCAGGGCCGCGACATCTATGGCCGCACCGTCAGCTTGGTCTACGCCGGCGGCCCACTCCGCCAGTAAAGACTGAATCATGCCCCTCCCACGCACGCTTTCGTTCCTGGCCGGGCTGATGCTGGTAGCGCCCATCTGGGCGGCGGAGCCAGCCGTCGCGACGCCTGAAGCGCTGGACCACTTTTGGACCCAGACCCGCGAACGCCTGACCCGGGAGCCGCTCGACGCGGAAGTGGTCCCGCTGAAAGAGCCGCTGCCGTACCGCACTTATCAAGTGACGCTGCGCAGCCTCGGCGGAGTGCATTTCCGGGCCCTCCTGGCCGTGCCCGTGCAGGGCGAAGCGCCGCCGCGGCGCTGGCCGGCCATCGTGACCGTGCCGGGTTACGGCGGCACCCAGCAGGGCGTCATGCTGAGCGAATGCCTGCGCGGCTATGTCATCCTGCAGGTCTATCCCCGCGGCCAAGGCGAGTCCGCGGCCCTGTGGAAGCCAGATGGCCCGGACAAGCTCATCTGGCATGTCGGTCAACCGGAAGGCGCCTATTACCAAGGGGCCTACGCCGACGTGATGCGTGGCATCGACTATTTGGCCACGCGGGCGGACGTCGATGCCCAGCGAATCGGCCTGGCGGGCACGAGCCAGGGCGGCGGCATCGCCCTCGCCGTGGCGGGCCTCGACCCGCGGATCAAGGTCGTCGTCGCCCACGTTCCTTTTCTGTGCGACATGCGTCAGGCCGCGTGCATCCCACGCTCGCTGGTAAATCATCTGCTCACCCAGCCCGGGGTCGAGACCGAGTCGGCGCTCCAAACGTTGGACTATTTTGATCCCCTGAATCTGGCGCACAGCATCCAGGCTCCCGCGCTGGTCAGTGCCGGCGGCAAGGACGAGACCTGCCCAGTTGTCACGATCCGCGCCGTGTTCGACCACATCCCCGCCGTCAAGGGCTACGCCTATTACCCCGACCTGACCCACACTTCGTGCGCCGCGTTCTACATCCAAAGCTGGGCCTGGCTGGATTGGTACCTGAAAAACTGAGCCATCGGACAAGTGGCCTTTTTGCCGCAAGAAAGCGCAAAGGCGCATCGACGAAGGCTCCATCGCCAGAGAACCCGGTCACTCAAGATTGGAAGCCCCTCTCTGCCTCCAGTGCTTTTTTGCGGCGACTCCGCGGGAATCAGGCTGACCGCTGACAGCTGGCCATTAAATATCCCCGAGCTGCGGCCGCAGGACGATTTCCTCGACCACGGTGCGGCGGGAGAGCCGGTAGATGTCGACGATGCTCCTCGCGATGTCCTTGGCGGGCATCATGCGAGACTCTGGGACCCCGCTGCCGTTCCACGACGGCGTGGCCGTCGCACCCGGATGGACGCAGCAGACGCGGACGCCGCGAGTCTTGAGCTCGGCGCGCATGACCTTCGACAGGCCCGTCAGGCCGAATTTGGCCGCGCTGTAGCCCGCCCCGCCCGGGTAGGCGATCTGCCCCGCGATCGAGCTGATGTTGAATACATCACCGCGTCCGCGCTTGGCCATGGCCGGGACGATTGCCTGCGACACCAGGAACGCACTGCGGAGATTCGTGGCGATCATGCGGTCGAAGTCCTCCAGGCGGAATTTCAGGAACGGCGCCCCGGCGAACTTGCCGGCGTTGTTGACGAGCACGTCGACCGTACCGAAGCGCTTCGTTACCGCCTTCGCGAGCGCGGCCACCGCCACCTCGTCCGTGACGTCGCACGGAAACACCGCCACCTTCGCCCCCCATTTTCCACAGGCCTTGGCCACCGCGGCCAGCCGCGGCTCGCTGCGCGCCACGAGCGCGAGCTTCACGCCGCGAATCTCCGCGGCGAACTCCCTCGCGATCGCTGCTCCAATCCCTTGCGAGGCACCCGTGATGAGCACGACTGTTTTCATGTTAGGTGGTGATTGGGACACTTTTTGCCCTGGCTGCGGGCCAAGCGCGAGCCTGTCCTGTTCCCGACCGAATCCTTACCACGAAGGACGCGAAGTTCACCAAGAGGCAGACTGGATCGGATCCTTCGTGCGCTTCGTGGCGAACCAGCCTCAGCACAGCAGCGAGCCGAAGTTCATGAAGTCGGCGGTGAAGCCGCCGGAGACGCCCTTGCAGATCACGCTCACGGCGTCGTGCGAGTGCAGCGACTCGAGGTGCGAGCAAGCGATCTGGAAGTCCTTGATGCGCTTGTCGGCGTCAAACTCGCGGTACAGCAGCCGCGCCGCGTCCTCGACGAACTTCAGGTGCGCGCCGTTGAGCTCGGCGAACGCCTGCTCGTCCTCGCGCTTCACCATCACCTGCGTCTCGGTCTGAAGCGCGCGCAGGCAGTGCGCTTGCACGTCCTCGATCCAGATCTTCCGGCCCTCGGCCTCCTCGATCGTGATCCGCGCCTTGCTGCGCTGCGAATGCGGGACCCCGTAGGTGCCGCGACGGTCGCGGGCGTGCTCCGTCAGCTCCGCCGAGCACGGGCAGGCCGACGAATACACGAAGTCGAAATGGATGAACCGGCGGTAGTTGCCGTCGCGGGTCATCACGCCCTCGAACGCCACTTCGTAGTACTGCCAGCCCTCGAGCCCGCTGCGCAGGCTGGGCCGGAGCATCGGGTACGAAAACGCGACCTTCAGCCGGGCCGCCTTGCTGTCCACGCGGCGCAGGTAGGTTTTTAGAATGCGCCCCATCCACTCAGCCGTCATGGTGCCGTGCTTGTGCTCGTAGAACGAGCGCATGATGCGGCTCATGTTGATGCCCTTGAGCTCGGCCTCGAGCGAAACGGTGCCGGTGACGCTGCCCTCGAGCGTGAGCGTGCGGCCCGTCTTCGTGCGGAACTTGAGCGGGAGCCGGAAATTGTGGATGCCGACCTGCTGGATCGGCACGTTGGCGCCCTGGATGGCGTCGTGCGCGGCCTCCATCATGTCGGGCAGCGTCGCGCGGTAGGCCGGCGGGGCGCGGAACTTCGCGTCGTAGCCGCGCTTGATGCGCGGGGGCGTGCCATCCGCGGCGCGGTGGAGATACATCGGCTTTTTCTTCATGTCGTTTTTGGTGCGTGGCACAGGGCCGGGCGGTTGGGACGATAACCGTTGTCCCGCGGCCGCGGGACTCGCTCAGTCAAGATTGGGATAATGCGAAAGTGGGAAAATAGGAAACCGGGTTTGCCGAGGATAGTGGCTTCCTCTGCGCCTGTTGTGCCTTCGTGCGGCCAAACCCATGGGCCGGTTCAGGCCTCCGGACCGAAATACTCGGCGTAGTTGCGCGGCGTCTCGAAGAGCCGCACGCAGTGGAGCGTGCCCGACGTGATGCGGGGCGCGATTTCATTCCAGAAGGCAATCACGAGGTTCTCGGTCGACGGATTGATCCCGCGCAGGAACGGCACCTCCTCGTTGAGGTTGCGGTGGTCGCAGTGGTCGATGATGGCGCGCTGCAGGATCCGCTTCAGCTCGCCGAGGTCCATGACGTAGCCGGTCTCGGGATCCGGCTGGCCGCGGAGCGTGACCTCGAGGACGTAATTGTGCCCGTGCCAATGCGGATTGGTGCACAGCCCGTATTTCTCTTCGTTCCATTTCTGGCTCTTCGCCGGATTGTGGAGCCGGTGGGCCGCGTTAAAATGCACCTGCCGCGTGATGTACACAGTGCCGGTGAGCACGCGCGGCGCGCGGCGGGCGGAGGTGCGGCGGGTTGGCATGGAGGAACCAAGGGAAGCCAAGGGAGCGGCGGCGTCAACTCGGGCGGAGGATAATTGGGACTCGCGACCTGTTCGTTGGGGAGAACGCTCAACGCTCAAGGATGCCGGCCGCTGAATGGGACAGCTTCCCTCTTATGATGGACCTGGAATCCACTTCGGTGTTCAGCGTTGAACGTCGAGCGTAATGTTTTTCCCAAAAGCCTCCCTCTGGGCCCGTCCTCCGCCGAAACAATTTGTGTCATCTTTCCCGCTTCGCCTGACTGAAACGCTGCCCCATGAATATCCGCAAGGCCTTGATCACCGCGGCGAATGCCCGCCAGCGCCAGTTGCCCCTGCAAGTGCTGATCGGTCCCGACGGCGAGGCCAAGTCGGCACTCCGGCTCCTGCTCGAGGAGGCCGCCAGCGGCGGGGTCGAGGAGTTCTGCGTGGTCGTCTGCCCGGGCGACGAGGCCGCCTACGCCGAGGCCTGCGGGCCGCTGCGGCCGCGCGTGCGGTTCGCCCTCCAGGCCGAGCCCCGCGGCTACGGTCATGCCGTGCTCTGCGGCCGCGAGTTCTGCAGCACCGAGCCGTTTCTCCACCTCGTCGGCGACCATCTTGCGGTCTCGACCGGCGCGAAGACCTGCGCGCGGCAGCTGATCGACATCGCGGCCGCGGAGAACTCGCCGGTCTCGGCCGTCCAGCCCACCCGCGAGAACCTGCTCACATCCTTCGGCGCCGTCGGCGGCAAGCTCGTCGGCCGCGACCTCCCGCTGTACCAGATCGAGGCCGTGCTCGAAAAGCCGACTCCGACGGTCGCGGAGCAGGAGCTGTTGGTGCCGGGACTCCGCGCCGGATTCTTCCTCTGTTTCTTCGGCATGCACGTGCTCGACGGCGACATCTTCGAGCTCCTCATCCGCCAGATGGCCGCCCAGCCCGACGGCCGGATCAGCCTCTCCCCCGCCCTGCACGCCCTCGCGGCCCAGCGGCGCTACCTCGCATTCTCCGTCGCCGGCCAGCGCTACGACATCGGGGCGACCTACGGCCTGCTGTTCGCCCAGCTCGCCCTCGCCCTCGCCGGCAAGGACCGCGACGCCCTGCTGACCCAGCTCGTCGAGCTGCTGGCGCAGCGGCCGAAAGAAGCGCGGGAAGCGCGTCGTTGATAGTTGAGCGTTGAAAGGTGAAAGCCGATTCACCCTGACCGCCCGCCAATGCCGACCAAGTCTTTCAACTCTCAGCTTTCAACTTTCAACGGCGTATCAGCGGCGCGCCTGACCGACATCATCGCGGGCGGCGCGACGCTGCGCGATCAGGCGGTGGACCAGTGGTGCGCGGGGAAGCCGCTGGCCGACCTGCTGGCGGCCGCCAACGAACTCGAGGCCTACCGGCGGAAGGAGCCGAACCTTTACCACCGGGTGCGGGCGCTCTTTTTCCTGAGCGCGCTGCACCGCTATCACCTGCCCGCGCGGGCGGAACTGCCCCGGTCGGGACGGGTGCCGCATGCGGGCTTCGCGCAACTGCTCGAGCGCCGGTTCGAGGAGGCCATCGCGGAGTTCAGTCGCGCGGCGGTCGCCCAGGGCCCCAGCGAGACGCTTTCCAGCGCCCTCGCGGCCGCGTATCAGGCGCTGGCGTTCCAGACGCTTGCGGACCAGGTGCGGCGCACGGTGCGCTCCACGCGCGGCAATGCCTGGATGTTCCGGCTCGGTCATCCCCTCGACCAGCCGCTGCGGGTGCGGCCGGAGCTGCTGACCCGGGCCGACGCCAGCGCGCCGTACCCGATCCTGCGCGAGACCACGCCGGTGCGCATGGACCTGACGCACTGCGGCTGGAGCGACATTTTCTTCCTCGGCATGGATTTTCCCGAGGGTGCACGGGTGCTCAACGTCTCGATCGACCTCGGCGTGCACGGCCGCGACGCCCAGCCGCGTCCACCGGTCGAGGGGTACTTCCGGGTCATCGACGAGCCGGTGATCCGCCTCGCAAGCGTGGACCTTGGCGCCGAGGCGCGGATCGAGTCAGTCGAGGAGGTCTTCGATTTTGGACGGGACTATCTCGGGCTGCTGAAGGCGGCGGTGATCGCGGCAGGCCTGGTGCCGCCGGGCATTGAGCGCTCCGGCACGAGTCTCGCCGACCTGCTGGCCCGCTGCTTTGGTCCGGGCCGCGGGTTCGAGCTCGTCAGCAACGTCAACCGGATCCCGAAGGGCTCGCGCCTCGCGGTGTCCACCAACCTGCTCGGCGCGTTGATCGCGGCCTGCATGCGCGCCACGCGCCAGATCGCCTCGCTCACCGGACCGCTGCAGGAGGGCGAGCGCCGGATTGTCGCGGCCCGCGCGATCCTCGGCGAATGGCTCGGCGGCTCCGGCGGCGGCTGGCAGGACTCCGGCGGCCTGTGGCCCGGCCTCAAGCTGATCCAGGGCGTGCCGGCGCAGCCCGGCGACGCCGAGCATGGGATCAGTCGCGGCTGCCTGCTCCCGTCGCACACCCTGTTGGGCGCAGACCGCGTGCCGCCCGAGGCCCGCGCGCGGCTGGAGGCGTCGCTGGTGCTCGTCCACGGCGGCATGGCCCAGAATGTCGGTCCGATCCTCGAGATGGTCACCGAGAAGTACCTGCTGCGCGGCTCCGCCGAGTGGCAGGCGCGCCAGCTGGCGATCGCGACGCTCGACCGCATCCTCGAACTGCTGAGCCGCGGCGACATCCGGGCCCTGGGTGCGGCCCTGACCGAGAATTTCACCGGCCCGCTGCAGACGATCATCCCGTGGGTCACAAACGCCTACACCGAGCGCCTGATTGCCGAGACGCGCCGCGAGTTCGGCGCCGATTTCTGGGGCTTCTGGATGCTCGGCGGCATGTCGGGCGGAGGGATGGGCTTCATCTTCGCGCCCGAGCGCCGCGCTGCGGCCCAGGCCCGCCTCCAGGAAATCATGCTGGCCGCCAAGCGCGACCTGCAGACCGCCCTGCCCTTTGCCATGGACCCGGTGGTCTACGATTTTGCGGTCAACGAGCACGGCTCCGTGGCCGCGCTGCTGAGCGACCACGCGGCGCTCCTGCCGGTCGGCTATTACCGTCATGCCCTGCCGGCGCTGCTGCGCCGCGAGGCCCGCGACCTTTCGGCGAGGGAGCGCATTGACCTGCAGCAGTTCACGCGGGCGGCCCGCCGGCAGCCCGAGTTTGCGGCGACCCTGCCGGCCCTGCTCGACCAGCTGTTGCCCACGGCCGCCTCGGAGCAGGCGGCGGCGCGGGAGCTCGACGCCCTGCTCGCCGCCAACGGCTTTGACCACACCCAGCACGAGCAGATTCGCTCCGACCTGCGCGCCGGCCGCATCGGGCTGGCGAGCAACCGCCTGCCGGCCGCGACGCTGGTGGAGGACATCCGCGAGGGAGATGTCACGCCGCTGCTGGCCGAACGCGCCGAGTTCCGCCGGGCGGGCGAGGACGCGCTGCGGCGCGGCGAGGTGGCGGTGGTGACCTACGCCGCGGGCGTGGGCAGCCGCTGGACGCAGGGCGCCGGCGTGGTGAAGGGCCTGCATCCGTTCGCGAAATTCGGCGGGCGGCACCGCAATTTCATCGAGGTGCACCTGGCCAAGACTCGGCGCGCGTCGAGGCTGGCCGGGATGAAGATCCCGCACGTGTTCACGACGAGCTACCTCACGCACGAACCGATCGCGCGGTTCCTCGCGGATCACCACCCCGACGCCTCTGTCTCGCCCGGCCGCTCGATCGGCCTGCGGATGGTGCCGACGGTGCGCGACCTCCATTTTGCGTGGGAGGAGACGGCGCAGCAGCGGCTCGACGAGCAGAAGGAAAAAATGCGCGAGAGCGTGCGGGCGGCCCTGACGGCCTGGGCCCGGGCGGCCGGCGAGGCGAGCGACTACACCGACAACCTGCCGGGCCAGTGCCTGCACCCGGTCGGACACTGGTTCGAGGTGCCCAACCTCCTGAAGAACGGCACCCTCGCCCGCCTGCTGGCCGACCGGCCGCAGCTGCGCACCCTGCTCGTCCACAACATCGACACCCTCGGGGCCACTGCCGACCCGCTGGCCCTCGGCTGGTTCCGGGCGAGTGGCGCGACACTGGGCTGGGAGGTGATCGCGCGGCGGATCGACGACCACGGCGGAGGACTGGCTCGGATCGACGGCCGCGTCCGACTCGTCGAGGGGTTGGCGCTGCCCGACGAACGCGACGAATTCAAGCTGTCGTATTACAACACCAACACCTGCTGGATCGACGTCGACCGCCTGCTGGCGTTGTTCGGCCTGGGCCGGAACGATCTCGCGAACGCGGAGCGCACCTCCGATGCGGTGCGCGCGCTCGCGGCGCGGATGCCGACGTACGTCACGCTGAAGGATGTGAAGAAGCGCTGGGGACATGGTCAGGAAGACGTATACCCCGTCGCGCAGTTCGAGAAACTCTGGCCCGACATGACCGCGCTGTCCGAGTGCCCGAATGCCTTCGCGCTCGTGTCCCGCGCCCGTGGCCAGCAGCTGAAGGACCAGGCCCAACTGGATGGCTGGCAGCGCGACGGCTCGGCCGACGGCATCGCCGGCCTGTGCGACTGGAGCTAATCTTCACAGGAGGCAACGGAGGGAACGGAGGGGATGGGAACCACTAATTCGCGCTAAATCTCACTCATGGGTTTTCGAAACAAGATTAGTGGGGATTAGCGGAGATTGGCGGCTCCCCAACTCCGTTGCCTCCTGTGCAAATCCCTTCGCGCTTGGACCTTTGATTTTCCATTGCACCGTCCCGTCAGCGGGGGCATGGAGGGCTGGAATGACCATGCGTTTCTGCATCCTCGGCAGCGGCAGCTCGGGCAACAGCGCCCTCCTGCAGACCGAGGGGGCGCGGGTGCTGGTCGACGCCGGGTTTTCCGCCCGCAAGCTCGCCGGGCTGCTGGAGGCCGCGGGCACGTCCCTCGGGCAGATTGACGCGGTGTTCCTGACCCATGAGCACGGGGACCACGCGGCGGCCGTCGAGGGCCTGAGGAAATTCCCGCATATCCGCGTCTTCGCCAACGCCGCGACAGCGCGGGCGGTGCAAGCGGGGCTGTCTCACCGTCCCGACTGGCAGATCTTCGAGACCGGCACGCGGTTCCTGTTCCGCGACCTGGAAATCCAGAGCTTCACGGTGCCGCACGACGCGCAGGAGCCGGTGGGGTTCCGGTTTTCGTCGGGACGCGAGGGCGACCTGTTCGCGCCGCGGCGGTCACTGGCGTACCTCACCGATCTTGGCCATGCGCCGGCGCACCTGCACGAGCACATCCGCGACTGCGAGGTGATCGTCGTCGAGGCAAATCACTGCCCCGAACTGCTCAAGGCCGACCCGAAGCGCCCGTGGTCAACCAAGCAGCGCATCAGCGGACGTCATGGTCACCTGTCGAACGAGGGCGTGCGCGCGCTGCTGGGTGCGGTCTCGAGTCCCCGCTGGCGCCGGATCTACCTGACGCACCTCTCGCGCGACTGCAACACGCCGGCCGCGGTGGAACAGGCCCTGGCCGAAATTCGCGCGAGCCTGGCCGCGTGCGAGTTCGCCATCGTCGGAGCCGGCGAAGGAACGCCGTTTTACGATCTGGCGTGAAGGCTGGAGGCGATAGGCTTTAGGCGATAGGCGGGAGGCTTCGGCTAGGTCCGATGCGGTTGGCCGCAAGGAGGCACCGCAGGCGCAAAAAGAAGCGGAGGCTTGGGGCTGGACGGTTCAGCGACGCGGTCGGACCACGATCAATCGGATTGGAGCACCCTACCCTGATTCCTGACTCCTGCTCCCTGACACCTAAAAGCCCGCGGCTACGCCGCCGCCGGCTTTTTCAGGCTCTTCCGGTGGGCGATCGACCACATCAGGATGCCGCCGAGGACGCCAAACGGGACGAGATAGTAGAAGTAGTAGCCCCACCCCTTGTTCTCCAGCACCCAACCGAGGCCCTGGGTCGCGACCGCGGCACCGAAATACTGGAAGGCATCGATGCAGCCCGACGCGAAGGCCGCGGCCTTGCGCCCGCCGATGTCCATGGCGGCGGCGGGTCCCAGCAGCGAGTGGGTCGAGTTCACCGTGAATGCCACCAGCACGAAGAACACCAGCGCCCAGTTGACCGTGGTGACCTGCGTGGCGATCAGCAGCACTAGCACCTCCGTGATGTACACGCCGGCGGCCACCGGGGCGCGGCGGGAGTGGAAGAAGCGGTCCGAGATCCAGCCGGTGGTGAGCGAACCGGCCGACGCGACAAACGGGATCAGGAAGCCCAGCCACTGGAATTTCGCGTCGGTCATGTTGAGGTGGTGCACCTCCTGAAAATACCGCGGGAACCACTGGTCGATCGCCTGCCGCACGGCGCCGGTGCAGGCATAGGCCAGCGCCATGATCCACACGACGTAATTGCTGACGATCTGGCGGAAGACCAGGCCGAGTTCGCCCCGCGCATTGGTGTCGGCGTGGTCCGCCTCGCCTCGGAAGACATTCTGGTAGCCGCACTGCTCCGGGGTGTCGCGGACGAAGACCACCAGCAACACCGCCACCACGCTCGCGACCGCGGCCGGCAGCCAGAACAGCACGCGCCAGTGCTGCGGCGGAACGTGCCACATGCCGAGGAACACAAAGCCCGCGAGGAGCGCGGGCAGGACCTTGTTCGCGACGAAGCGCCCAAGGTTGATCATGAACCCGAAGATGCCGGCGAACGTGCCGCGGGCCTTTTCGCTGAACCACGCGCTGTTGATCTTGATGAAGCCCGGCGCGCCGAACGACTGGACGTAGCCGTTGAGCGCCCAGAGCAGCGAGAACCAGCTGAGCAGGCCCCAGAACGACGCAGCGCCAAACAACACATTGGCCACGATCGTGCCGAACGCGCCGATGAGCATGGCGTTCTTGCCGCCAATCCGGTCGGTGAGCAGGCCGTTGATGATCTGGCCGCAGCCGTACGCGAAGAAGTTCCACGACAGGATCGTGCTCATCTGCTCGTACGAGAAGTGAAACTCGTCCGCGATGGGCTTGTTCGCGTAGGAGAAATTGTACCGGCACAGGTAATAGCTCGTGTACATCAGGCCGACGACGGCCCAGTTCAGGCCGCGGCGCTGACGAAAACCCGGCGGAAGTTTTGCTGCCTCCTCGGCCGCCGGCGTTGCATCGACATTTCCCATGAGCGCACGGGTTTATCCGAATCGGTCGCCGATGCACTAATAATTCACCCAAATGTAACCTGCGGCGCGCTTCAGCGTCCGTGGCGGCTGGGCCCGCGGACCACCTGGAGTCGTGTCTCGAGCAATCGTTCGGCCTGCCCGTCGCCCGCTTCCGTTTCTTCCGTGAGTCCCGGGGGCCCAAAATGCCGCTCAGGCCTGCACCGAATTCTTTTCGTGCTCCGCGATGTATTTCCGCGTGGCGGCGGGCAACTCGTGCCAGATGCGCCAGGCGATCAGGCCTCCGACCAAGGCGAAGGGCATGAGGAAGATTGGCCACCACTGCCAGCTGCGCTGCGACAGCGCGGCCAGCCCACTCGCGAGCGGCTCAGCGCTGGCGGCGCCCGACTGCGGGGTCAGGAAGCCCACGCACACCGACTGCACGCTGCTGCCCAGGTACACGCAGCCGTCCACGATGCCGGAGCACGTGGCCGTGGCCTTGCGGCCGCCAAAATCGGCCGCCGCCGTGCCAGACATCAGCGAGTGCACACCGGTCACCGCCGCGACGATCAGCAGCGCGGCGACGCCGACGAGGAAGGGATACGAGAACAGGTTCATCGCCATCACCGCCGCCATCATCAGCATGAAGGCGCTGAAGAGCGCCGCCGGCGGCCCGCGCCGGGACTGGAAAAACTTGTCGGAGATCAACCCGCCCGCAAAGCCGCCGACGATGCCGAAGAGGCAGAGGAGCAGGCCCCAGTTCTCCACGATCGACGCCGCCGCGGGCTGCTTCACGTCGTGGGCGAAGATCGTGTACCACTGCATGATGCCGTTGCGCAGCACGCCGGCCGTCAGTTCCACGCCCGCGAACATCAGCATGAGGGGATTGCAGAAGACCTTCTTGAGGAGATCGAGCGTGGTATACTCCTCGTGCATGTGGCCCGACGAGGCGTCGTGCGTGTCCAGGTGCGGGAAGCCCGCATCCTCCGGCGTCTCCTTGATCAGCCAGGCGTCGAGGATGAGCCACGTGATCAGCACCGCGGCCGGCACGAAGAACACCGCCCACGTCGCGTCCACCGTCGTGCCCTCCGGCACGAACAGCGCGCGCAGCGCCGACTGCAGCCAGCTGCCGCCCGGCAACTCGGCGGCCTTGGTCATATTCACGATCGCCGCGCCCCACTCGAACGCGAAGTACACGCCGAACGAGATCAGCGTGCCGAAGATCGCGCCGAACACGCCGCGCTCGCGGACGTGGAACCAGTTCGCCTTGACCTTGATGATGGAGACGGCGCCGTAGCTCTGGAAATACATATTCAGCGCGTAGAGCGCCGAGAAGATTCCGACCAGCTTCACGTGCCAGCGGCCCGTGACCACCAGCCAGGTCACCACGCCCATCGCAAGGTTGGCGAGCGCGGCGCCCAGGGCCGCGACGATGATGCCCTTCTTCCCGCCGATCCTGTCGACCAGCGGGCCGTTCACGAGGAACGAGAACGCATACACGCCCGTGCCCGCGGCGAAGATCAGGCCGAAGTCCTCGTTGCTCATCAGCGAGCCGAAAGCATTCTTCGCGACCGCCAGGTTGTAGCGCCCCATGTAGAGGAACGAATAAGTCATCCCCAGCGGGAACCAGTTGATGAACCGCCGGCTCAGGAACCACGGGCCGTGCTTGAGCGGGTTGTTGTAGAAGTAGACACCGATGACGACGAGGAGGCAGAGGGCGACGATGCTGAGGGACATGGGCAGGGTCGGGAGTCGGGAGGGCGGCGGTGCCGGCACCGCGCAGGCGCGCCGGAGCCTTCAGGATTGGTCAGAACCTCGCCCCGGTGCACGGAAAATCCTCCGGACCGCCGCAAGATTTAACCGGATTGTTGCTTGGGAGCAGGACGGATTCGGGATTTGGGGCCCGAAATTCGGAATTCGGTCCGGGGTCGCGCGTTGGCCCCAACGCGCCGGCTCGATCCGGGCCGCAGCGCATTGAGGACAATGCGGTCATCGGGGCGGTCGAACTCGATCGCCGAATCCCGAATTCCGATCTAGGCTCCAGCCGCGCGCCGCAGCTTTTAACCCGCTTGCGGGGTTGGCCCAATTCTAGCATCACAGGGCTCCGCATGAGCGCTTCCTTCCGCCGCACCCGGATCATTTTTACCCTCGGACCCGCCACCGAGAGCGAGGCGATGCTCGAGAAGATGATCCGGGCCGGCACCGACATCGTCCGGCTCAACATGGCGCACGCCAAGCACGACTGGACCCGCACCGTCATCCGCCGCATCCGTGCCGTCAGCGAGCGGGTCGGCCGCGAGGTGGCCATTCTCATGGATATCAAGGGCCCGGAGATCCGGACGGGCGATGTCGCCGCCCCGATCGAGCTCAAGGCCGGCGAGATTTTTGACTTCACGGTCAAGCCCGGCGCCGGCAACGGCTCCGGTGGCGAGGAGATCCGCTCGGTCGACGTCAATTACCAGAACCTCGTCAATGACATCCAGGTCGGCGACACCGTGCTCGTCGACAACGGGCTCCTGCGGCTCGAGGTCCTGGAGAAGAACGACGCCCGCATCCGCTGCCGGGTGCTCATTCCCGGTTCCCTCGCCTCTCGGCGCCACATCAACCTTCCGGGCGTGAAGGTGAACCTTCCGTCGTTCACCGACAAGGACCGCGCCGACACGACGGTCGGGCTCGAGGAGGGCATCGACTTCGTCGCCCTGTCGTTCGTCCGCGAGGCCGCCGACATCGAGCTGCTGCGCGCATTCCTGCGCGAGCGGAAGTCCAAGGTCCGGATCATCGCCAAGATCGAGGACCAGTCCGCCATCGTGCATCTCGACGAGATTGTCCGCGCCTGCGACGGCCTCATGGTCGCGCGCGGCGACCTCGGCATCGAGTGTCCGTTCGAGGATCTCCCCGTCATCCAGCGCCGGGCCGTCCGCACCTGCCTCGCGCAGGGTCGGCCGGTGATCGTCGCGACGCACATGCTCGAGTCGATGATCACGCAGCCCGTGCCGACCCGCGCCGAGATCACCGACGTCGCCAACGCCGTCTATGAATTGGCCGACTGCGTGATGCTCTCGGGCGAGACCACGGTCGGGAAATACCCGGTCGAGTGCGTCCAGATGCTCGACAAGATTTCGCGACGCATCGAGTCCGAGACCGACAGCGCCACCCGCGAGCCGTCGGTGTTCACCGGTGACCGCATGAAGGTGCTCCACTCGGCGGTGGTCCTCGCGAATGAGATTCCGTTTTCGAAAATCCTCACGTTCACGCGGCACGGTTTCATGGCCCACGGGCTGGCGGCGCTGCGGCCCGTCAGCGCCCCCATCCTGGCGGTCACGCCGAGCGTCGAGCTGCTGCGCCAGCTGCGCCTGCTCCGCGCGGTCGAACCCTACCTCATGCCGTTCGCGGCCGAACCCGACGCCACCATCGAAAACGCCATCGGTCTCCTGCGTCGCGCCAAGCGGATCGCCCCGGGCGACAAGCTGATCATTGCCTCCGACATCCTTTCCCAGGACCGGCTGGTGGACAGCGTCCAGCTCCGCACGGTAACCTGATTCGGATTGCCCGGTTCAGTTCGGCGATGGGAGATAGGCGCTGGGAGATCGAAACAGCCGCGCCGGGTTAGGTGCGGAATACCGGCTTCTGGTTCGCCATCAGCCCTCCCCGGGATTCCAGCTTCCGTTCCGATCTCGCAACTCCCGTCCGCAGATTTCCCATATTCATTTTGCCCGTCGCGCCCATCGGCAACCGCGTGGCGTGCGTTTACTGAATTCTTACCGTTACATGGTTGCCCCGGCGGCGTCTTTTCGGGAGACAAGCCCCGCCGCCCCCACCCCTTGGCATGAAAGCCCTCATCCGGAGCCTCCTCCTCCTTGGCCTCGCGTGCCACGTCGCCTCCGCCGCGGGAGAACCGGGCCTCGTGAATCTCTCGACGCGGGCGCTGGTCGGCACCGGGGAGAACATCCTGATCTCCGGCTTCGTGATCGGTCCGGGCTCTTCCAAGACCGTCCTCATCCGCGGCATCGGCCCGGCGCTGTCCGGATACGGTGTCACCGGGGCCCTAGCGGATCCCGTCCTGCGGCTTTACGGTCCGACGAGCAACTCCATCCCGCTGGCCACCAACTCCGCCTGGCGGCTGAGCGATGCGGCCACCTTCACCACCGTCGGCGCGTTTCCCCTCACGCCCGGCTCGAAGGACACGGCCATCGCCACCACCCTCGCCCCCGGCGTCTACTCCGCCCAGGTCGCCAGCGCCAGCGGGGCGACGGGCATCGCCAACATCGAGATTTACGAGGTCGGCACCACCACTGCGAAGCTCATCAATCTCTCGACCCGCGCGTTGGTCGGCACCGGCGCCGCCGTGACCTTGCCCGGCTTCGTGATCTCCGCCGGCGCCGGCACGCGCCGCCTCCTGGTGCGCGTCTCCGGTCCGGCGCTCGCCGCCTACGGCGTCAACGGCACGCTCGCCAACCCCACGCTGAAGGTCACGGACGCCGCCAACACCGTCACCTACGCCGAGAATGACGACTGGGGCACGCCCATCGGGCCGAACGCGGTGTCCGGCGGCACGCTGGCCGCGTCGTTCGCGCAGGCCGGCGCGCAGCCGTTCAACGATCCCGCCAGCAAGGACGCCGCGATCCTGGCGGACTTCCCGCCTGGCAGCTACGCGATCCAGGTCAGCGGCGTCGGCAACACCACCGGCGTGGCCCTCGTCGAGGTCTACGATGTCACGCCGTCGGGCCCGGCCACCGTCACGATCGCCGCCACCGACGCCAGCGCCGACAAATCCGGCGCCAATCCGGGCGAGTTCACCGTCACCCGCGTCGGGGATCTCCTCACCCCGCTCACCGTCACCTACACGGTCGGCGGCACGGCGGTGAACGGCCTCGACTATTACCCGCTCTATCCCGCCACCGTCACGATCCCGAGCGGCGCCGCCTCGGCCACGATTCCCATCACACCCAACGCCGACCTGCTGAGCGGCGCGACGTCGACGGTCACCCTGACGGTCGTGTCCGGCAACGGCTACGTGCCCGGCGCACAGAATTCGGCCTCGGTCACGATCGCGCCCGCGGCCTCGACGCTGTACGTGGCCAACCTGCGCCCGCGCGCCAGTGCGACGACGTCGACCGCGTTCGGCACTGCGACCATCCTGCTCAACGCCGTTGGCACCGTCGCGCAGGTGAGCGTGGCCTTCTCCAATCTCTCGTCGGCCGAGGTGGTCGCCCACCTCCAGATCGGCACGACCGGGGACTACGTCTTCAATCTGCCGCCGGGGCAGGTGTCCTCCGTCTACTGGACGCTCTCGCCGGTCGGCCAGTATTCGGTCGCGGATCTCGTCGACGCGATCAAGTCGGGCAATCTGTACGTCGGCATCGACACCGCCAACTACCCGACCGGCGAGCTCAGCGGGACGTTTGCCCAGGCCAGCGGCAGCCGGGCGTTCACGGCGCCGGACGCGCCGCCCGCGCTGCCGGCCGGCGCGCCGGGCCAGGCGGGTGCCGCGCGCTTCCTCGCGCAGGCGACGTTCGGTCCGACCCAGGCCGAGGTCGACGCGCTCGCGACCAACAGCTATGACGCGTGGATCGCCGCGCAGGAGGCGTTGCCCTTCACCTCCCACCGCGCCGCCGCGCTCGCCGACCTGGCGGCCTACGGCGGCAACACCGACGGAACCATGAACGCCGCCAACCGGCAGGCCGCGTGGTTCAAGACGGTGCTGACCGCCCCCGACCAGCTGCGCCAGCGCGTCGCCTTTGCGCTCAGCGAGATCTTCGTCGTGTCCGACGTCTCCATCACCCAGCCCGAGGGGCTCGCCAACTACTACGATCTCCTCGGCAACGGCGCGTTCGGCAACTTCCGGACGCTGCTGGAGAACGTCACGCTCAGCCCGATCATGGGCAACTACCTCAGCTCGCTGCGCAACGCCAAGGCCACGGCGACGACCAGTCCGGACGAGAACTATGCCCGGGAGGTGATGCAGCTCTTCACGATTGGCCTCAACCAGCTCCAACCCGACGGCACGCTCAAGCTCGACGTGACCGGCCTGCCGCTCCCGACCTACGACCAGGCCACCATCACCGAGATGGCCAAGGTCTTCACCGGGTGGGCCTATCCCTCGACCAACCTCAACGCGTTCCGCAGCGCGCCGGCCAACTACCTCGCGCCGATGCAGCTGTACCCCGCGTTCCACGACACGACGACCAAGTCCATCGTGAATGGCGTGGTGCTCCCCGCGAACCAGGGCGGCGCGACCGACCTCGCCCAGACGCTCGACGCGCTGTTCAACCATCCGAACTGCGGGCCGTTCATCGCTCGGCAGCTGATCCAGCGGCTCGTCACCAGCAACCCGAGCCCCGCCTACGTGTACCGGGTCGCGCAGGTGTTCGCCGACGACGGCACGCACACCCGCGGCAACCTTGGGGCGGTAGTGCGCGCCATCCTGACCGACTACGAGGCGCGCTCGACCGCGGTGCTGGGCAACGCCGGGTACGGCAAGCTCCGGGAGCCGCTGATCCGGCTGACCAATGTCCTGCGTTCCTTCGGCGCCTCGTCCACGGGCGGCCGCTACACCATCACGAACCCCGAGAACTCCCTCGGCCAGGCCGCGCTGCGTTCGCCCACGGTGTTCAATTTTTTCCATCCCGACTACGTCCTCCCCGGCACGCTCGCCGCGAACGGGCTCGTCGCGCCGGAGTTCGAGATCACCACGGCCACCACTACCCTCTCGGTGCCGAACTACCTGCGCGGGTTCGTCTTCTTCAGCGCCTCGCCGACCGCCACGACGATCACGCTCAACCTGGCGAACGAGCAGACGCTGGCCGCCACGCCGGGCGCACAGCTCGACCACCTCAACTATGTCCTGTGCGGCGGCAACCTGCCGGCCGCGGCGCGGGACCGGATCCTCACGGCGCTCAACGCCCTGCCCGCCAGTGCCAGCTCGCTTGAACGGGCCCAGACCGCCATCCTCCTCGTCGCCACCTCGCCCGCCGGCGCGGTGCAGAAGTAAGCCATGCCCCGCCCCGCCCTCCCCGACCTCTCCCGCCGCCGCTTCATCGGCCAGGCGTGCTGCGCCGCCGTCGGCGCCACCGGCTTCCTCTCGTCGCTCGCCAGCCTGCGCCTGATGGCCGCCGCCGCGAGCCCCGGCGGCTCCTCCGTGGGCGGCCAGGCGACCGCACCCGACTACAAGGCGCTCGTCTGCCTGTTCCTGCAGGGCGGGAACGACGCGAACAACCTGGTCATCCCGACCGACTCCGCCAGCTACGCCGCCTACGCCACCGCCCGGTCGAATCTCGCGCTGCCCCAGGCCGGGGTGCTGCCGATCACCCCGCGCACTTCGGACGGCCGCACGTGGGGACTGCATCCGGCCCTGGCCGAGATCCGCCAGCTGTTTGGCACCGGCCAGGCCGCGATCCTGGCCAACGTCGGCACCCTCGCGTTTCCCACCACGCTGGCGCAGTACAAGGCCGGTAGTATCACGCTGCCGACGCAGCTCTACTCGCACAGCGACCAGCAGGTCCAGTGGCAGAGCTCCCTGCCCGACCAGCGCGCCACGACCGGCTGGGGCGGCCGCCTCGCGGATCTCGTGAACGCCGTCAACACCAGCAGCCAGCTCTCGATGTCGATCAGCCTTGCCGGCACGAACTTTTTCCAGGTCGGGCGCACCGTCAGCCAGTACGCCATCAGTTCGAGCGGCGCCGTCACCTTCAGCGGCACGACCGGCGGCAACAATCCGCTGCGCTACGCCGCGCAGAAGGACCTGTTCGCCCAGTCGAACCCCGCGCTGCTCGACACCGCCTTCGGCGGGCTCTCGTCCGCCTCGATCGCGAACAGCGACCTGGTCAACGCCGCGCTCGCCGGCGCGCCGACGCTGGCTACGGTCTTCCCCGCCACCTCGCTCGGGAACCAGCTCAAGATGGTGGCGCGGCTCATCAGCACTTCCGCCGCGTTCGGCCTCAAGCGCCAGGTGTTCTTCTGCCAGGTGGGCGGCTACGACCTGCACGCGTCCCAGGTCACGGCCAGTGACACCACCACCGGCGCGCACGCCACGCTCTTTGCCCAGCTGAGCCAGGCCGTCGCCGCGTTCTACAACGCCACCGTCGAACTCGGCGTCGCGAACCAGGTCACGACCTTCACCGCCTCCGACTTCGGCCGCACGCTCAGCTCGAACGGCGACGGTTCCGACCACGGCTGGGGCAGCCACCACCTCGTGGTCGGCGGGGCGGTGCGCGGGACCGACCTCTATGGCCAGATGCCCGACCTCGCCCTCAACAGCGCCAATGACACCGGACGCGGCCGGTGGATTCCCAGCACGAGCGTCGACGAATACGCCGCGACCCTCGCGACCTGGTTCGGCGTGAGCGCAACGAACCTGCCGACGGTGCTGCCCAACATCGGGCGCTTCGCCCACCCGAATCTCGGTTTTCTCGGATGAACTTTCGCCCCGCGCTGGCTTCCGCCCTCGCCGTCGTGGTCGCCCTGGCCGCGATCTTCGCGTGGCTGCTGTGGCCGGCGCGGGACGACGACGCTCCGCCGAGGCCCCTGCATCTGCGCCAGCGCACCGTGGCCTCCCCGAAGACGCAGCCGGCGCCCGCGGCCGAGGTTTCCACCCTGGCCCAACGACTCAACGCCCCCGCCGGCACGATCCAGGCGGACCTGCGCATCGTGGAGGACGTGATCGACGCCTACCGCTCGAACTTTCACGAGAATCCCGTCGGCACGAACGCCGAGATCACAGCCGCGCTGATGGGCCGAAACCGGCTGCTTCTCTCGTTGATCCCACAGAATCATCCCGCCGTGAATTTCCATGGCGAACTCTGCGACCGCTGGGGCCACGCCTTCTTCTTCCATCAGCTCTCGGGCACCCGCATGGAGGTCCGCTCCGCCGGTCCCGACGGAACTCTGTGGACCGAGGACGACGCGGTGCTGACGCCAGGCGAATAGCCGCGGGAGAGCGGTGAGCTCTTGGCTATTGGCTATAGGCTATAAGCCATAGGCGATCAGCCGTCATGCCTGGCAGCTTGGCGGTCATCCTGAGCGCAGTGAAGGATGACATTCCCCAAGGCCGCGGCGTTCGGCCGAAAGATGCCGAAATTCATCTCTATGCGCCTACTTCCCATCTTCCATCTACAATCTACTACCTTCGCTCTCCTCCTTGCCCCGGTTTGCCGGTCTGCTTAACTATCCAAACCATGAAACTCCACCTCCGGGTAATTGCCCTGGTCCTCGCTTTGGTTCCCGTCGCCCTCCTCGCCAATGAGAAGGGCACCTGCACGTGCAACCCGTGCAAATGCGAGGGTGGCTGTCACTGCGGCGAGGCTAAGTCGGACGCGAAGCGCTACCCGCTCAAGGGAGTGGTCGTCGACATATTGACCGAGAAGGGTGCGCTCCTCGTGAAGCACGAGGCGATCGAGGGCTACATGCCGGCCATGACGATGCTCTTCAAGGTGGACGCGGCGACGCTCAAGTCCGCGCAGAAGGGTCAGGCCATCACCGGCACGCTCGTGGCGCACGGCGGCGACTTCGCGCTCGAGGGCGTGAAGCCGGTTGCGCCCTGAGGGATGGGGACCGGATGGCGGTGGACAGTGAGCAGTCCGCGGAGGCCCGTGGGCTGGTCATCTTTCAACCGCCAACCGTCCACCGCTAACGGGCTACGGTCCACCGGCCCCCGAAAATCCACAGCAACCCGGCGGCTCAGCTAATAGTTAACGATCCGCGGCGAGATCGGATTTGAACTCGGAGCCTTGCCGCCTAGGGTTGCCGGGCCATGCGGCGTTTTCTTGCCACCCTCCTCGCCTTTGTGATCTGCGCGATTGCGCCGGTCCCGGCGTGGGTTTCGCACGAGGCGCCGAATACGAAGTGCTGCTGCTGCGACGGCGATGGTTCGTGCGGGATGCCGGACTGTGTGCCGCCGCCGGCCCCGGCCCAGCCGGTCCCGGCCTCGATTCAGGTCGCGCGGATCGCCGCCTCGACGGCGACCCGTGTGGCTGCGCCGGTCCGCCGTGACCTGAAGTTTTACGCCGCCGTGGCGGCGGAGCCGGCCCAGCCGGCCTTGGTGCGCGTACCCGCGATGGTCGCGTCCACTGCGAGTGCCTCCCTGTACAAGGTGCACTGCAGTTTCCTGATCTAGGGACTTCCCCATCCGTGGTGTGCCCGGCCCGCCTGGTCGAGGCCGCCACGGTCGATCGCCGGTGTCCGCGTGCGTGATTGCGCGCGCGTTCGTTTCCATCCGCGGTCGCCTTTCGGCCCGGTGCTCTCCGCCGGTTTCACCGTCGTGATCATCGGATCCGCGACCGCCCGTCTGCCCGTCCGATCCCGTCCCTTCCGCCATGAACTCCCTCCGTCCTTTTCTTCTCTCTTTCCTTCTCGCCGTCCCGCTGCTCGCCGCGGCGGTCACCTACCAGTGCCCGATGCACCCGTGGATCAAGTCCGACCACGCCGGCGCCAAGTGCACCATCTGCGGCATGGACCTCGTGGTGGCGTCCGCCGCCGGCCAGGCGGCCGCTGATCCCAATGTCGTCAGTCTCTCGCCCGCCGGCGCCAGCGTGGTGGGCGTCCAGACCGCCGCCGTCACGCGCGGACCGCTCGTCCGCACGCTGCGCGTCGCCGGCGTGGTCGACGACGACGACACCCGCCACCGGATCATCGGCGCCCGCATCCCCGGCCGCGTTGAGAAGCTCTTCGTGAACTACGTCGGCGCCGAGGTGCGCGAGGGCGATCCCCTCGCCATCGTCTACAGCCCTGAGATGCTCACGGCCCAGCGCCAGTACGTGGAGCGCCTCCGTGCCGGCGCCGCCTTCACCGAGTCGGACCGCGCCGCGGCCCGCGAACGCCTGCTCAACCTCGGGCTCCTGCCGCAGGAGATCGACATCCTCGAACATACCCTCGAACCCACCGCGATGGTGAACGTCCGCGCGCCGATGTCCGGCACGGTCGTCTCGCGCCACGTGTACGAGGGCCAGGAGATCAACAAGGACCAGTCCGAGGCCGGCTCGCGGCTCTTCGAGATCGCGGACTTCTCGACCATGTGGTTCATGTTCGACGCCTATGAACCCGACCTCGCCTGGCTGCGTGTCGGCGAACCGGCCGAGGTGACCGTGCCGTCCCAGCCCGGCCGCGTCTACACCGCGGCCGTCACCTTCATCGATCCGAACATCGATCCCGCGACCCACACCGCGAAGGTCCGCGTGAACCTGCCGAACTACGACCACGCGCTGTTCCACAAACAGACGGGCTACGCCACGATCCGCCTCACGGTGCCCGAAGTGCTCGCCGCGCCGCGTTCCGCCGTGCTCCAGCACGGCGAGGCTCCCATTGTCTTCGTCGAGCAGGCCGACCGCACCTACGCGCAGCGCCGCGTGCGCCTCGGGCGCACGGGTGACGACGCGGTCGAGATCGTCGCCGGACTCCACGCCGGCGAGCGGGTCGTGACGGAAGGCGGCCTGCTGCTCGACAGCCAGACCCAGCTGGCCCGCGCCGCCCTCCCGCCGGAGCCGCCCGCCCCCCTGCCGGCCCCGGTGCCCAGTGGACCCGACCCCGCGGCCCTTGCGGCCGCCAGCTACGGACCGCTGAAGACCCTCGCCTTTGCCGCCGCCGACGGCGCCGCGGCGCTCGCGACCGACGATCTCGCGACCTACCAGCGCCAGCTGCCGGCGCTGCGCGACGCGCTGGCCGCGTTCCTTGCGGCCGATCCGCACGACATCGCGAGCCTGGCCCGCTACCGCGAGTCCCTGCGCGACCCACCGGACCTGCGGACGGCGCGGCGCGACTTCGAGCCGTTCAGCACGGCGCTCGCCGACGCCGCCCGCGCCCGGGCGCTGCCAGCCAAGGAAGGCCTGCACGTCTACCAATGTCCGATGGCGCCCGTGCTCGGCACCGGCCGGTGGTTATCACGTTCCCCCACGGTCCAGAATCCGTTCTTCGGCTCCGCCATGCCCGGGTGCGGGGACGAAGTACCGGGAAAATGAACGTTGCGAGTTGAGGGTCAAAAGCCGGACCGCGCGCACACGCAGGCGGCTTTGCCAATCTGAAAACCCGCAACCTTCCGCCCCGCCGCCGGGCGCTAGCCAGTCCTTTAACTTTCAATCGTCACCCTTCAGCCCGCGGCTCCGCCGCGCCCCGCCATGATCAACCGCATCATCACCTGGTCTCTGCACCACCGCTTCCTCGTGCTGAGCGCCTTTTTCGCGCTCTGCGCGTGGGGCGTTGTCGCCCTGCGGCGCGTGCCCATCGACGCCATTCCCGACCTCTCCGAAAACCAGGTCATCGTCTACGCCGACTGGCCCGGCCGCAGCCCGCAGGAGGTCGAGGACCAGATCACGTACCCGCTCAGTTCCGCCCTCCAGGGCCTCGCCGGCGTCAAGGACGTGCGCGCGACCTCCATGTTCGGGTTCTCGTTCCTCACCGTCATCTTCGAGGACAGCGTCGACCCGTACTTCGCGCGCACCCGGGTGCTGGAGCGGCTGAACTCGCTCGGCACGCTGCTCCCGGAGAACGTCGCCGCCCGGCTCGGCCCCGACGCGACCGGCCTCGGCTGGGTTTACCAGTATTACCTCGATGACGAGTCCGGCACGCAGGATCTCGGTTCGCTCCGGGCGCTGCAGGACACGTTCATCCACCACCAGCTCGCCGGCACGCCTGGCGTCGCGGAGGTGGCCAGCGTTGGCGGCTTCGTGCGCCAGTGGCAGGTCGAGGTTTCCGCGCTAAAGCTGAAGCAGTACGACGTGATGCTCGGCGAGGTGCTCGACGCGGTGGCCCAGAGCAACCGCAACATCGGCGGCAAGACCGTCGAGGAAAACGGCGCCGAATACATCGTGCGCGGGCTCGGGCTGGTGCATTCTGCCGCCGACCTCGAGTCGGTCGTGATCCGGCCGCGCCAAGGCACGCCGCTCTACCTGCGCGACCTCGCGACGGTCCGCATCGGCGGCGACTTCCGGCGCGGCGCGCTCGATGTCAACGGCCGCGAGGTGGTCGGCGGCATTGTCGTGATGCGCTACGGCGAGAACGCGTGGCGGGTGATCCAGGACGTGAAGGCGCGGCTCGCCGCGCTGGCGCCCGGCCTGCCCCCGGGGGTCAAGATCCGCTCATTCTACGACCGCAGCGATCTCATCCGGCGGGCGATCGACACGCTCACGCACGCGCTGACCGAGGAAATCATCCTGGTGACGCTGGCCCACATCCTGTTCCTGTTCCACTTCCGCAGCATCCTGATCGTCACGCTGCCGCTGCCCGCCTCGCTGCTGATCTCGTTCATCCTGATGGACCGGTTCGGGATCCCGTCGCACATCATGTCGCTCACCGGTATCGCGATTTCGATCGGCGTGCTGGTCGACGCCGGCATCGTGATGACCGAAAATGTCATCCGGCACTGCGAGCGCGCCGAGGAGCAGCTTGGGCGGCGCCTGACCGGGCCGGAGGTGTTCACCCACACGCTCGAGGCGGCCACGCAGGTGGGCCGGCCCATGTTCTTCTCGATGATGATCATCATCCTCGCCTTCGTCCCGGTGTTCCTCCTCACCGGGCAGGAGGGCAAGCTGTTCCATCCCCTCGCCTACACCAAGTCCTTCGCGCTCATCGGCGCGGTCCTGCTGGCGATCACCGCCGTGCCGGTGTTCTGCACGCTGCTGGTGCGCGGACCGTTCAAGCCGGAGAGCGAGAACTGGCTGATGAAGTCGCTGCTCCGGCTGTACGACCCGGTCCTCGACTGGGCGCTGGGACACCGGAAGACGGTGCTGGCGCTGGCCGCGGCCCTGCTGGCGACCTCGGCCGTCGTGGCGTTCGGCCTGCCGCGCCCGGTGGCCAACCTCGTGTCCCGCCACACGCCCGTGCCCGCGCGCTGGACGCACGGTTTCGGCAGCGAGTTCATGCCGACGCTTGAGGAGGGTTCCCTGCTCTTCATGCCCGTCCTGCTGCCGGCCACCTCCCTCACCGAGGTGCAGCGCATCATGGCGTGGCAGGACAAGGTCATGAGCCAGGTGCCCGAGGTTGAATCGGTGGCCGGCAAGCTCGGCCGATCCGACTCCGCCACTGATCCCGCGCCGGTCGAGATGATCGAGACCACCATCATGCTGAAGCCAACCGACCAGTGGCGACCGGGCCTGACAAAGGCGCAGCTCATCGCCGAGCTGTCCGCCAAGCTCATGAGCGTGCCCGGTTATGTCCCCGGCTTCCTCCAGCCGATCGAGAACCGCATCCTGATGACCAGTACGGGCATCCGCGCACAGGTCGGCGTGAAGCTCTTCGGGGACAACCTCGACGCGCTCCAGCGCAAGGCTTTCGAGATCCAGCATGTGGTCGAGCAGGTCGAGGGCGCCACCGGCGTCGCGCCCTCGCGCGTGCAGGGCAAGCCGTACCTCGAGATTGCCGTTCGCCGCGAGGACCTGGGCCGCTACGGCCTGCGCGTCGACGACGTCCTCCGCTACGTCGAGGCCGGGCTCGGCGGCACCACGGTCAGCACCACCCTCCGCGGCCGCGAACGCTGGCCCATCCAGGTCCGCCTCGACCAGGCCGACCGCGAGGATCTCGACAAGCTCGGCGAGCTCCCGCTGGCCACGCCATCCGGCGCCTCCATCCAGCTCCGGCAGGTCGCGGACATCCGCCGGGTGGTCGGCCCCAACGAAATTCAGAGCGAGAACGGCCGGCTGCGGGTCTTCGTGCAGGCCAACGTGGGCGACCGCGACCTCGGCAGCTTTGTCGAGGAGGTGAAGGCCCGGGTCAGCCGCGACGTGAAGCTCGATCCCGGCATGACGATCGAGTACTCGGGGCAGTACGAGCAGCAGCTCCGGGCGCGGCGCACGCTGCTGTATGTGTTCCCGGCCGTGCTCGTCATCATCTTCGTGCTGCTCGTGGTCACCTTCCGCTCCGCGGCCGAGGCGGCGCATGTCATCCTTGCCGTGCCATTCGCCCTCACCGGCGGCGTGATCCTGCAGGCGTTCCTGGGCTTCAACTTCAGCGTCGCGGTCTGGGTCGGCTACATCGCGCTCTTCGGCACGGCGATCCAGACCGGCGTCGTCATGGTCGTCTACCTCGAGGAAGCGGTGAAAAAGGCGCAGGCCGCGAAGGCCGCCCGCGCGGGGGGCATTCCACCCTCCGGCGCCCAGCTCCCGGCTCCCGCGGGCGCCGCCGCGCCCGCCCTGACTCGCGCGGAGCTCTTGGCGGCGGTCAAGGAAGGCGCCCGGCTCCGTCTGCGGCCGAAGGTCATGACCGTTGCGACCACGGTTGCCTCCCTGCTGCCAATCTTCTGGAGTCATCGCACCGGGGTGGAGATCATGCAGCCGCTCGCGGCTCCCGTCGTCGGCGGCATGCTCTCCAGCCTCGTCCACATCCTCGTCGTCACGCCGGTGATCTTCGCCTGGCTGCGGGAGCGCGAGCTCTCCCGGCCGCCCCAGCCGTGAACCCCCGCGCCGACCAGATCGCCGCCGCCCTCAACGAGCGGCGGGAGGCCTTCAAGGCCTTCCTCGTTGCCCGCGTTGGCGGCGAGGCGGAGGCCGAGGACCTGCTCCAGCACGGCCTGCTCAAGGCCTTGGAGCGTGCCGGCGACCTGCGAGATGAGGCCAGACTGGTGCCCTGGTTCTATCAGCTCCTGCGCCACGTCCTGATCGACCACTACCGGGCGAGCGTCGCGTCCCGGCGCAAACATGCCGCGCTGGGCCTCGACCGCTCGGTCCGGTCGGAGGACGACGGCGAACTGCCCGAGGCCTGGAAGCGCAACCTCTGCGCCTGTCTCGGCAGCGTCATCGACACGCTCAAGCCCCGGCACGCCAAACTGCTCCGCCTCGTCGAACTCGAGGGACGGCCAGTGCAGTCCGCCGCCCGGGAACTCGGCGTCTCCGCGAATAGCGCGAGTGTCGCCCTCCACCGGGCGCGCGCCGAACTGCGGGTCAAGCTCCGCGCCTTCTGCGGGGCCTGCGCCGAGGGCGCTTGCCTCGACTGCACCTGCGCCCCGACGCAGGAAGAACCACGTGAACTGTAAGATTCGGGCGCGGGGTCCGTCTCCGGGATGAAACCATCAATCCATGTTCCGTCTCCCCGCTCCCAGCATCCGCCTGCACCCTCCGGACCTGCCGCCGGCCTTCGCGCCGCAATGCCGGGCGACCGCCGCCCGGCATTGCCTCGCGCCCACGACCGCGCCCAGAATGGCAATCCCCGGTCGCGCCATGCGCTCGCTTGAACTCAAGGTACCGCCCGTCGCCCTAGGGCTCGTCCTGGCCGCGCTTGCGGCGGCGGTCGACCACTTCACGCCGACCGCCCGGATCGCGCTTCCCGCCGCGCACCAGGGCGCCGCCATTCTCGCGCTCGCCGGCCTCACCATCGCGACGCTGGGCGTGATCGCGTTCCGCCGGGCGCGCACCACCGTGAATCCCCTGCAGCCGGCGGCCGCCTCGGCCCTTGTCGTTTCCGGCATCTATCGCCTGACCCGCAACCCCATGTACCTCGGCCTGCTCCTGGTCCTGCTGGGTTGGTCCGTGTGGCTGGGCAATCCGGCGACCCTTTTCTTTCCGGTCCTCTTTGTCGCCCACATGAACCGGTTCCAGATCGGCCCCGAGGAGCGCGCGTTGACCGCGCGCTTCGGCGCGGCCTTCACCGCCTACCAGTCCCGCGTGCGGCGCTGGCTCTAGCCCAATGAAGGTCCGTCATGGTATCTCTCTTCGGCGCCGCTCCCGCCTCGGTGGTCTCGCCCTTCGCCTGCGACGCCGCGGTCATCGGCCATCTCGCGCGGCGCCTGCCGGCGCGGTCCCTGCGCCCGGAGACCATGTGCCATTAACTACCGTCCCACTTTTTCATGCATCACTCCCATTCACCGTCCTCCGTCGACCTTCCCCCACCGGATCAGCCGGTCTACATGGGGCTGCCCCACGAGCGCTACCTGCGGCCGCGGCTGTATGTTTCGCTCGCGCTCGCGGTGCCGGTCCTGGTTCTCGCGATGGGCCCGATGCTGTGGCCGCATGCCTTCCACGCTCTTTCCCATGCCGCCGGGGGTTTCCTCCAATGGGCCCTCGTCACGCCGATCTTCTTCTGGAGCGGCGCGCCGCTGAATCGGCGGTGGTGGAAGTCGATCCGGGAGCGCGACACGAACATGTTCACGCTTACCGTGACCGGCACCGGGGCCGCCTACCTTTACAGCGTCGCCGCGCTGGTGTTCGACGCGCATTTTCCCGCCGCCTACCGCGGCGAGCACGGCGTCCCCCTCTATTTCGAGGCGGTGGCATTCATCACCACCGTCGTGCTGCTCGGCCAGATCCTGGAGCAGCGCGCCCACGCCCGCACTGACGCCGCCATTCGCGCCTTGATGCACCTGGCTCCTTCAACGGCCCATCGCGTGCGGCCGGACGGCGCGGAGGAGGACGTCCCGGTCTCCGCCATCCAGCCTGGCGACCGGCTGCGGATCCGCCCCGGCGAGAACCTGCCCGTCGACGGTGCGCTGCTTGACGGCGGTGCGGACATTGACGAGTCGATGCTGACCGGCGAGCCGCTCCCGGTCTCCAAGGCGCCGGGCGACCGCCTCAGCGCCGGCACCCTCAACACCACCGGTTCCTTCACTTTCCGCGCCGAGCGCGTCGGCGCCGACACGCTGCTCGCCCAGATCATCCGGCTCGTCGAGGAGGCGACCGAAAGCGAGGCGCCCATCGCCCGGCTCGCCGACCGCGTCGCCAACTGGTTCGTGCCGTTCGTCCTCGGCGTGGCCGTCCTGACGCTCCTGGCCTGGGGCTGGCTCGGCGCGGACCGCGGCTGGCTGTTTGGCCTGATCAACGCCGTCTCGGTGCTCATGATCGCCTGCCCGTGCGCGCTCGGCCTGGCGACGCCGGTCTCGCTCGTGACCGGCATCGGCCGCGGCGCCGCCGCCGGGGTGCTCGTGAAGCACGCCGCCGCCCTCGAGCGGCTGGCGGCCGCGAACACCGTGCTGATTGACAAGACGGGCACGCTCACCGAGGGCCGGCCCCAGGTCGTCGCGCTCGAGCCGGCCGCCGGCCAAGACGCCGACAGCCTGCTGCGCCTCGCCGCCTCGGCCGAGCGGCACAGCGAGCACCCGATCGCCCGCGCCCTGGTCGCGGCCGCGGCCCAGCGCGGCCTGCCGCTCGCCGACGCCACCGATTTCGTCGCCGAGCCCGGGGCCGGCGTGAGGGCGCGGATTTCCGGACAGACCATCACGGTCGGCCGCGCGCCGATCGACCTGAAGATCGCGGCCCATCCCACCAGCACGCTGGTCGCGGTCCTCGTCGACGGCCGGCCGGCGGGACTGATCGCGCTCACGGATCCCCTGAAGCCCACCACGGCGACCGCGGTCACCGAACTCCAGCGGCTGGGTCTCCAGGTACACATGGTGACCGGCGATCGCGCGGCGAACGCCCGGGCCGTCGCGGAGGCACTCGGGCTGGACGGCTTTGCGGCCGAGACTTCACCGGCCCGCAAACAGGAGCTGGTGCGCGCGCACCAGGCCAAGGGCGAGCGCGTCGTGTTCGCCGGCGACGGATTGAACGACGCCCCGGCGCTGGCCGCGGCCGATGTCGGCATCGCCATGGGTACCGGCACTGATGTCGCGATGCACAGCGCTGGGCTCGTGCTGGTGAAGGGCGACCTCACCGCCCTTGTGCGGGCGGTCCATCTCAGCCGCGCCGTGCTCCGCAACATCCGGCAAAACCTGTTCTGGGCGTTCGCCTTCAACACCGCGGGTCTGCCGCTGGCGGCCGGGGCCCTGTTCCCGCTCACGGGCTGGCTGCTGAACCCGATGTTCGCCAGCATCGCGATGAGCCTCAGCTCGATCACCGTCGTCACCAACGCCCTCCGGCTGCGCAGCGCCCGCCTGTAGGGGCGGGCCGGGAAATTCCCCCGGCGCAGTCTTTCCGGCTGGAAAATCCGGCCCGGCGGCGAATCTTGGTAACCCGCCCCAGGCCGCGCCGGTTCCCATTTGGGCACCCCGGCTGCCTACCCCACCCGCCCCCGTGCCGACCTCCCTGCACCACCGTCTCCGGCTGGCGTGTGCGCTGGCCCTGCTGGCCGGCACCGGCGGCATCGGCGCGCGCGCGGCGCTGCCGGGAATTCCGTCGCTCGCGGTGCATCCGACCGCCGTGCCGCCGGTCATCGACGGGCGCCTCGACGATCCGGCGTGGCGGGACGCGGCCCACAGCCTGGCCTTCCGCCAGATCGCACCGCTGGAAAACGCCGAGCCGACCGAACGCACCGAGTTCTGGGTCACCTTTGACGCGAACCACCTTTACGTCGCAGTGCGCTGCCACGATGCGGCGGGGCCCGCCGGCCTGCGCGCCTATTCCATGCAGCACGACCAGGACAACGGCTCCGATGACCTTGTCCGCGTCGTGCTCGACACATTCCACCGGGAGAACGACGGCTACTATTTCGCCCTGACCGCCGCCGGCGGCAAGCACGACGGCCTCATCCAGAACAAGGCGGAGGCCAACGATACGTGGGACGGACTCTGGACCGGGAGAGTGAGCCGGGACGCCGGCGGCTGGTCGGCCGAGTTCGCGATTCCCCTCAAGACCCTGTCGTTCAACCCGGCCAACGATGCCTGGGGTTTCAACGTCGCCCGGACCATCCGCCGCAAGCAGGAAACCGACCGCTGGGCGGGCTTCATCCGGAACAAGCCGGTGACCTCGCTGCCCGACCTCGGCGTGATCCGCGGGCTGCGCGGCCTCGAACAGGGCCACGGCGTCGAGCTGCGGCCGTTCGCGAGCGTCACCCGCCATTCGGCGCCGGCCGAGGACGAGCACGAGTACGAGCTCAAGCCCGGCCTCGACGTGGTCTGGCACTGGACTCCGTCGCTCGCCGCCACCGTCACAATCAACACCGACTTCGCCGACGCCGAGGTGGACGAGCGCCTGGTCAACCTCGGGCGCTTCGATCTGTTCTATCCGGAGAAGCGCTCGTTCTTCACCCAGGACGCCTCGCTCTTCACCTTTGGCGGCATCGTCGACGAGGTGACCAAGCCGTTTTTCTCGCGCCGCATTGGCCTGGGGGAGGATGGCACCAAGGTCGACGTGCTGGGCGGCGGGAAGATCACCGGGCGCGCCGGTCCGCTGACAATCGGCGTGCTCGACACCCAGGTCGCCAGCCATGCAGGCGTGCCGTCGCGCAACCTGTTCGTGGGCCGGGCGGCGGTCCAGGTCCTGGACGAGTCGAGCGTCGGCCTGATCGCCACCAACGGCGACCCCCGGGCTCCGACCCGGAACCAGGTCCTGGGCTTCGACTTCAATTACCGTAATTCACACGTTGCCGGGAACAAGAGCCTCGAGGTCCACGCCTACGCGATCGGCTCCGACAGCGTCCGGGCGGGCGGGCGAGACACCGACATCGGCCTGTCCACCGTCTACTCCAACGAGCCGCTGGAGTTCGTCACGGACTGGCGGCGCATCGGGGAACGCTTCGACCCCGCGCTGGGTTTCGTGCCCCGCCCCGGCATCTACGAAACCTACAACTATGTCGGCTACACGTGGCGCCCGGTGGGGGCCTGGTTCCGGCGCGCACTGGTCTCGGTGCAGCCATTCTACACGCTCGACCTGAAAGGCCGGGTGGTCGGAGAGGAAACCGACCTGCCGTATATCGAGCTGGAGAACGCCGCCGGCGACATCATCGCCTTCCTGCATGCCCGCGAACGGGAGCAGTTTGACACCCCGTTTGAAATCGTCCCGGGCGTCACCGTGCCGGTCGGCGACTACCGGTGGAACCGTTTCGTGATCCAGTACAAGACCACCCGTTCGCGTCCCGTCAGCGCGGACCTCAAGGTGCGCCGGCTGGGACTCTACGACGGCGATCGCTACGACTATTTCGGCTCGCTGGAGTGGCGCGCCTCGGCCCGCTTCTCTACCAGCGCGAGTTGGCAGTATTCCGACATCCGCCTGCCCGGCGGTCATTTTCCCGTCCGCGTCAGCTCCACGCGGTTCGTCTATACCCACAGCCCGGATCTCCAGTTCAGCCTCCTTGGCCAGTACGACAACCTCTCGCAGTCGCTCGGGGTGAACGCCCGCATCCGGTGGATCGTCGCGCCCGGCGACGAGTTCTTCCTCGTCGTCAACCAGGGTTACGATGCCGCGTCCGACCGCCTCCGCCCCGTCGAGAACGACACCGTCCTGAAGGGCGCGTGGACCTACCGATTCTGAGGCGGCAGGCGCGGCCCGAATCCCGCGCTGGCCAACCTCGGCCGCGCCACCATGCTGCCACCCAGCCATGCAGCGTTCGTTCCGACTGCTTGTCCTCGCCGGCCTGCTCTTGGGCGCCGCCTGCTCCCGGCCGCCCCCGGAGGCCGCGACCCCGTCCGCGCGGCATGAGCACCGCGCCCCGCACGGCGGCACGCCCGTCGTGCTCGGCGCCGAGCTCTATCATCTCGAACTGGTCCGCGACGCCACGGGCGGCCGGCTGCGCGCGTACGTGCTGGATGGCGAGCTGGAGAATTTCGTCCGGATTGCCGCGCCTGCGATCGAGCTCACCGTCACCGTGGACGGCCAGTCCCGCCCGCTCGTGCTCTCCGCCGTCGCCAGCCCCGCCACGGGCGAGACGGTCGGTGACACCTCGTGTTTCGAGGGACGGGCCGACTGGTTGCGCGCCACCCCCGCTTTCGAAGTGGTACTGACCCGGATCGAGATCCGCGGCACGACCTTCACCGGGATCCGCAGCAACTTCCCGCGAGGCAACGACCGCGACTAGGCAAGGGCAGCCAGGCCGGCCTTGCGCCGACTCCCGGACTTGGCGAGCTTCCCCGCATGAGATCCGGCCGGAATGTCGCGGAATTCCTGGCGCTGCGACGCAACCCGGCGTTGCTGCTGGCGGCGCTGGTCCTGGCGCTGACCGGCGAGCGGCTGTGGCTCGGGTTTGCGCCGAAGTATCTCCAGACCCTGGGCGCCGGCATCCTCGTGATCGGCCTGTTTGACGGGCTCCAGACCCTGCTGGGCGCCGTCTACGCCTACCCGGGCGGCTGGCTGACCGACCGGCTGGGGCAGCGGCGCTCCCTGCTGCTGTTCAACGCGCTGGCGCTGGCCGGCTACCTGGTGGTGCTGCTCTGGCAGCACTGGCTCGCGCTGATGCTCGGCGCCTTCCTGTTCCTGGCGTGGAGCGCCCTTTCCCTGCCAGCCACGCTCAGCGTGATCGCCGTTTCGCTTGATCGCAGCCAGCACACCATGGGCGTCGGCGTTCAGTCCATGGTTCGGCGGATTCCAATGATGGTGGGCCCGCTCGTCGGCGGCGCGCTGATCACCCGCTTCGGCTGGGACCACGGCATGCGCCTCGCGCTCGCGGGCTGCATCGCCCTCGGCGTCGTCACCGCCCTGTTCCAGTGGCTCATGACCGATGACACGCCGGCGGTCCCGCCGCGGACCGACCAATCCGACAGCTTCCTGGCGGTGGTGCGGTCGTTCAATCCCACGCTCCGCGAGCTGCTCGTGAGCGACATCCTGATCCGGTTCTGCGAGCGGATTCCCTACGCGTTCATCATCCTCTGGGCGATGAACCACGCCGGGCTTTCCGCGCAGCAGTTCGGCGTGCTGGTCGCCTTCGAGATGGTGACGGCGATGTTCTGCTACATTCCCGTGGCCCACCTGGCGGACCGGCACGGCCAGCGTCCGTTTGTGCTCGCGACCTTCGTCTTCTTCACGCTTTTCCCGGTCACCCTCCTCTGGGCGGACAATTTCGCGTGGCTGGCGCTGGCCTTCGTCGTGCGGGGCCTGAAGGAGTTCGGCGAGCCGGCCCGCAAGGCCCTCATCATCGCGCAGGCCGCGCCGGAGCGCCGGGCGCGGACCTATGGCGCGTACTATTTCATCCGGGACGGGATCGTGACCCTCGGCTCGCTGCTCGGCGCCGCACTCTGGCGCGTCGGTCCGCGCTGGAATTTTCTCGCGGCGTTTCTCTGCGGCGCGCTCGGCACGGCCTGGTTCTGGTGGGCGGTCTACCGTCCGCAGCGGCGGGCGGCGGCTTGACCCGGCCGTTTGCCTTCCGGGCAAGGCACGGCACGCTTGCATAAACCAAAACCGAACCGCCACACTCGATCGTTCATGAGCACCGGACCCATCCCTGTCACCGTCCTCACCGGCTTCCTCGGCGCCGGCAAGACCACCCTCCTCAACCGCATCCTCACCGAGCAGCATGGCCGGAAGATCGCGGTCATCGAGAACGAGTTCGGCGAGGTTGGCGTCGACAACCAGCTGGTGATCCAGAGCGACGAGGAGCTCTTCGAGATGAACAACGGCTGTATCTGCTGCACCGTGCGCGGCGACCTCATCCGCATCCTCGGGCGGCTGATGAAGCGCAAGGACCGTCTCGATGCCATCCTCATCGAGACCACCGGCCTCGCGAACCCGGCGCCGGTGGCCCAGACGTTCTTCACCGACGACGAGATGCGCTCGAACTTCCGCCTCGACGCCATCGTCACCGTGGTCGACGCGAAGCACGTGCTCCAGCATCTCGACAGCGACGACGAGGCGATGAAGCAGATCGCGTTCGCTGACGTCATCCTGCTTAACAAGACCGACCTGGCCTCACCCGCGGCGCTCGGCGGGCTCGAGGAGCGGATCAAGCGTATCAACGCGGTCGCGAAAATCCACCGCACCCAGAACTGCGACCTCCCTCTCGAGCGCGTGCTGAATGTGGGCGGCTTCAATCTCGGCCGCGCCACCGAGCTCGACCCGAAGTTCCTCGAGCCCGAATACCCCTTCGAGTGGGCCGGCGCCTACCCGCTGGCCGCCGGCACCCAGGAACTGGTCATCGGGCATCTCGCCGAGCTGCACGGGCCGGATCATGAGCACGAGCATGATCACGGGCACGAGGGGCATGATCACGAGCACGGCCATGATCACCACCACCATCATCACCACGGCAACGAGAACGAACTCGACGTGGTGGTGCTGCCCATCAAGTCGACCGACGCGCCGGCTATCGCCTCCGCGCTCGAGACCGCGGTCCGGGCGTTCGCGGACTGGGAGACCCGGCTCAAGGTCGGCGACGCCGTCGTGCCGGGCGCGACGCTTCAGCGACTCCTGCTGAACGACGGCGACGGCAAGTTCCCGCTGACGGTCAAGGAGGCCGGGCTCCACCTGGTGTTCGAGTCTTGCGGTCACGACCCCCTGCACGTCCGGGCCGGCGGCGAGACGGTGAAGCCGGTCTGGCAGCGCGATTTCCACGCGGCGCACACGCACAACGACGCCGTGACCTCCGTCGGCATCAGCATTCCGGGCGACCTCGACGGCAAGCGCCTGAACGACTGGATCAGCGAACTGCTCCGCGTGAAGGGCGGCGACCTCTACCGCATGAAGGGCGTACTGAGCGTGAAGGGCACCAACAAGCGCCTCGTCTTCCAGGGCGTGCACATGCTGTTCGACGCCAAGTTCGACCGCGAATGGGGCGCCGACCCGCGCACCAACACCCTCGTCTTCATCGGCCGGAAGCTCGACCGCAACGCCCTCACCGAGGCGTTCAAGTCCTGCCTGGCCTAGCCGCCGCCGGCTTTGGCGGAGGCCAGAGCATTTTAACAAAACTTGTAGCCGCAAAGAGGCGCAAAAAGCGCAAGAACGCGTCGCCCCAGCGTTTCGCCCTACCTGGGTAATAATCCGTGGTAAACGATCCCTCTGCCGCTGGAGCTGGAACAAGATTGATCTGCGTTTTTTGCGCCTCTTTGCGGCTTCGCCATTATTGAATTCGCTCTAGGCCCGGGACTCGGAATTCGGGTTCGAGTCCGGCCAACCACGCATGGGGACAATGCGTTCCACCGAGCGCCTTTCGCCCTACGAGTTCCGCTCTCCGAACTCCGCATCCCGCCACCGCGGGATGCTCAGTACCGCCCGTACCGTTCGACCACTTCGCGCAGGACCGCGACGTTGGCCGCCGGCGTGTCCGGCGCGATTGCGCACGCGGTGCTGAGGATGAAGCCGCGCGCCTGCATGCCGACCTCGAGGCGGGCAGCGGCATCGGTGCGGACCTTTTCCGTCGTGCCTTGCAGCAGCGTGTGCACCGGATCGATGTTGCCCTTGATGAACGCACGGTGGCCGATCCGGCGGACGGCGTCCGCCAGCTCGACATTGCCGAGCGGCGGGGGATCGAGGCACTCGATGCCGTCGAAGCCCGTGTCGATGATCGCCTCAAGGCGGTCGCCGATCGCGCCGCACGTATGGCAGTAGCTCGGCACTCTGCCCGCTTTCGCGGCGGCCACCAGGATCGCCTGCGCCGGGGCGAGCAGCTCGCGGTGCAGCCGGGGTGACACAAAGCTCTGGCCGGCCCACGGCGCCGAGACATTCAGCGCGTCCACGCCGGCGATAATCTGTTCCCGGGCATGGCCGGCCACCGCGGCGGCAAACCGGGCGAGCAGGTCACGGCATTTTTCCGGTTCGGTCAGCAGCGCGATCATCGCGCCGTCGGCGCCCATGAGGTCGATGAGGTAGTCCTCCGGCGAATAAAGCGCCCCGTGGATGGAGAGGTCGGGCCCCACCAGCGCCCGGGCCTGGTGCAGCTCCGCCACCCGGCCGGCCGGACCCTCCGCCAGCCACATTCGCAGGCGGGTCGACGGCGGGTGGTAGCTGAGCTGGAGCGCGACGGCCGCGGGATCCAAATCGGCAAGGTCGCGTTCAGGCGCCACCGCATGGGTGTAGCGGGGCAGGTCGTTGCGGCAATAGACGCAGCGGTCGCCGTTGCGGAAATAGACGACCGGCCCCTCGGGATTCTGCCGGTCGATCCGCACCACGGCGCGTTCGTCGAGGGGGGCCGCCCCCACGGCGGGAATCAGCACGCCATCAAAGCCGAACCGCTGGCTGATCGTGCAGAAGCCGCGGGCCAGGGCCCCGTCGTGATTGTGCCAGAGATCGATGGGGTCGAGGTCGGGCAGCTGCCGGAGGACAAAGCCGACGGACGGCTGGCACATCACCGGCACGCGATCCGGCCGCTCCAGCCGCATGGCGGCCGCGAGGCGGGTGCGCGAGGTGTGGGTCACGGTCGGTCCAGTGTGCGGGTGCGGCGCGGATTCTCGATCCGATTCTGCCGGCGGCGCCGGGCCGGCCCCCTAATTATTCATCCGGGCCGTGATGGGGTTGAGATAGGCATTGTCGGACCCCGGCGATTGCCGCCATGCTTACGGAACCCCGGTTTCGCCTCCCCATGCACGCTCCCCGCGACCCCGCCATTGACGTGCTGCCCCGCACGCCGCAGCGCACCACCGCCCTCAACCTCACCGGCGCCCACGGCGCCCTCGTCATCCACCCGGCCGGCCAGGCCCGCTACGCCGCCCTCGCCGCCGCGGTCGCCGACGCGGTCCAAGCCCGCTGCGGGGTCCGGCCCGAGTGCGTGACCGACATCGCGCTGATGCCCGAGCGCAGCTCGCCGCTCCCGCCCGAGCACCGCCGGCGCCCGCTCATCGTCCTCGGCAGCCTCAACACCAACCGGGTGCTGCAGCCGCTGTACGCCAACTTCCTCTGCTCCACCGACGCGACTTATCCGGGCGGCGACGGCTACGACCTCCGGACCATCGTCAACCCCTACGGCACCGGATCCAATCTCCTGCTGGCCGGCGGGAGCACGCTCCGCGGCGTCGAGCGCGCGGTCGAGCGCCTCGTCGCCGTCATCGGCCAGTCCGGGCCGGCCGCCACGGTGCCGTGGCTGCTCGAGGTCGAGCTCGCCCCCGCCCTGGCCGCGCAGCTCGCGGCCTGGCCGTACACCTCGCTCGCCGACTCCGCCGCGCTCCAGGCCTCGCGAGGCCGTGGACTCATGTTCATCACCGAGCCGATCCGCCTGATCGGCGCCTACACGCTAATGTGGGCGTGGACCGGCGACGTGCGCTATGCCCAGGTCGCGTGCAACCAGCTCCGCTGGCTGAACGAGGTCATGGTCGACGGCTACGGCGACTGGCACTACCTCGCCGAGCGTTTCATGCGGGCGATCCCGCTGCTCGTCGCGGGCGGTTTCCTCACGGACGAGGAGATCCTCCGCACGGACCACCTGCTGATGCTCACGGCGCTCGCCAACCAGGACGAGTGGTGGCGCATGCGCACAGGGCGACCCCCGCTGGGCCACCGGCACCAAGGCAAGGGCACCTACGAGTTCCTCCTCGTCGCGCGCTACCTCCGCGACCAGGCCCACCCGACGCCGGCGCTGCGCGCCACGTGCGAGCGCTGGATCACCGAGTGCGCGTCGTTCCTCGACGCGCTCGCGGCGGCGCGACTCGACGACCAGGACGACGAGAGCTGCCTCAACAACCTCGCGACCCTCTTCCGCTACGCGCTGGGCCAGGAACGGCATGAGTTTTTCACGAGCAGCAACGCCCGTCTCGTCGCCGAGCGCTGCCTGGCGCTCCACGACAACAACGGCGCGGGCGCCGGACAGGGCGGCTACGGCGAAAGCCAGGGCATGTACCTGCAGCAGGAGGCGACGGTCCAGACCGCGGCGAGCGCCTTCTACTACGGCGACGGCCGCCTGAAGTGGATCCTCCACCAGCTGCCCAACCTGGCGGTGCCGCAGCGCTGCTCGTTCCTGCACTTCTACCCGGTGTTCCTCCAGAAGTTCGACACCGGTCCGGAACTCGTCCCGGTGCCGCCCGTGGCCGGCGAGACCATCCGGTGCCTGCCCATTTCCGACCACATCCAGTCGATCACCACCCACCCGCCCGTCCACATCGAGCCCGCCGGCCACATGGTGAACGCCATCGAGACCTGGGAGGTCGCCGAGGGCATCGGGCTCAATCGGCTCCCGCAGGCGCGGGGCTTCGACAAGATCGTGCTGCGCGCCGGCTACGCGCAATCCGACGCCTACCTGATGATCCAAGGCTACCAGGGCGGGTTCCGCTGGCAGGGTCACATGCAGGCAACCAATGCGATCGTCCGCTTCTTCCAGCACGGACACGTCTGGCTCGTCCAGAACACCTCGCGGCACTCCTTCCACGACAAGAACGGCCTGTTCATCAGCGATGGCCGCAATGACACGCTGATGCCGCCCGTCGGCGAGCGCCGCGCCATCGCGGACTACGCGCCCGCCGGCCTCATTGTCACGCGACTTTCCGATTGCCACCACACCGAGTGGACCCGGCACCTCTTTTGGTCGAAGGCCGGTCACGGCTGGTTCGTGGTCATCGACCGAGTGCGGTTTGAGGCCGACGGCCCCTACTCCGTCACCTGCTCCTGGCGCACTCCCGCCCACGCCGAGCTGAACGGCCGTCGCTGGCACAGCGAGCAGGGCGCGCACCGCTTCACCCTGGTCGCGGGCGCCAGCCTGCCTTCGACCTGCGAGGAGGAGTTCGACCAGGGCGCCTGCGCGCCCTACGTCCTGCGCCAGCGCACGGCCGGCCCCCGCCGCGCCGGCGAAGAGCAGTCGTTCCAGAACCTGTTCTACGTGCGGCCGCAGGCAGCGGCCGAGCAGCTTGACCTCCAGCAGCTCGACGGCCGCGGCGCGCTGGTGCGCCGCGAGGGCGTCGCCGCCGCCTGGTGCGGCATCGAACTCGCCCCCGGCACCAACTGGCTCCCGGGCGCGACCGCCGGTGCGGCCAGCGCCTGGGTCGAGCCCGACGCGATCGTCCTCGCCGGCGCCACGCTGCTCGACCTGCCCGCGCTCGGCGGACGGATCGAGAGCACCACCCCGCTCAGCCTCTGCCTCGACCTCGCCGCCGCCACGCTCGTCCTCCGGATCGATGACCCGGCGGCCGACGCGGCGCGCGTGACGGTCACCATCGGACCCGAGTCCCGCGGGCTCACCCTGTCCGGCGAACAGTTCCTCACCCTCCCCGAACCGGAAGTCGCCATCCTCCGGACCGCCGTCGCCGCGTGGCTCAACTCCCTGCCGCCCGGGGCCGCCGCCGTCCCCGCCGTCGTGCCGGTCCCGGCCGAGGGCGGCTGGACGCGGCGCTGGTCGTTCGACAGCGGCACGCGGGTGCCGGAGCGCGTGCGGCGCGTGAACGTGCTCTCCTGCCCTCTGCCGGTCGACGGCGCGCCGGACCAGCTGCTCGATCCCGTGATGCCGGACGGCTACTCGCGCGAGATCTGGATTCAGTGGCCGCCGGCGGACGAATACGCGGTCTCGCTCCGCTTCCCGACCGCGCAGGCGGTCTCGGCGCTCAACATTCTCGGCGACTGCATCGACGACCCGTCGCTGCGCACCTTCAACCCGCTGCCGGAGGGCATCCAGGTCGAGGTGGAAACCGCGGACGGCACGCGCCGTCCCTGTCCGGTCGCACCCGCGCCCGACCGCCGCTACAAGCGCTACCGTGACGCGGAAAACCGCCTTGAGGCCAAGGCCGCCGCCGTCGGCGCCGCCGCAAAGGCGATTCACCTCCGGTTCCCGGCCCCGGCCGGCCGGCCCTTCGTCCTGCACCGCCTGGAGATCCTGAACGACCGCTCGGTCGCACCCGCGATCCAGCATTGGCTGGCCGCCGACCTCAATGGCGACGGACGCAGCGAAATCGTGGCGGTCAACGCCACCAACGAGCTGCTCGCGATCACCGACGACGGTCGCGAGCTCTGGCGCCGGCCGCTCGCCAACCCGGTCACCCACGTTTCCTGCCAGCCGCTCGACCCAGCCGGTCCGCCGGTCCTGTGCGTCGGGCTGCTCGGCGGCGAACTGCACCAGTTCAACGCCGACGGTTCCCCGCGGCGGGTCCTGAAGCTGGCCGAGGAATTCCGCCAGCGCACCGACTGCCTGATGGGCTGGTACAACGCGATCCACAGCATCGCCGTCTGGCACCGCGGCGCCGATGGCCGCGGTTCCCTCGTCCTGGGCGGGTACGGCATCGTCGTGTACCTCAATGCCGACGGCCGGATCGTCGGCCACAGCTTTGGCGACGGGCCCTGGATGCAGGACATCCTCGTCACGCCCCCGGGCCGGCCCGGTGCCGGCGACCTGTTCGTCCGCTGCGGCTGGAACCACGGCATCCAGTACTACGAGGGCGTCCCGGGCGACGGCCCGAGCGGCGTCCTCCACAGTTTCGGCGGGTTCCGGCAGCCGATGTTCCGCATGCTTCGCCGGGTGATTCCGTTCGTGAACGGCCGCTCCATCGCCTATCGCTGGGCCGAGGTGCCCGAGGCGGCTGACGGGGCGATCTTCGCCGCCGCCGAGCTGGGCTGCGGCGTGCTGTCCACGGTCCGCAAGGAGTGGGTCTGGAAGATCGCAGGCGGCATGAGCCTCAACGCCGCCTGCCTCGGACGGGTCGACGGCCGTCGCGCGGCACTGGTCGGCGGCGCCGACGGCTTTGTCATCGCGCATGACCTGTCCGACGGTCGCGTGCTCCGCAGCTGGCACGCGGGCGCACCCGTCGTCGGTCTCGATGCCGACGACCACGGCAGCCTCACGGTGGCCACGCGCGCCGGCCTCCATGCGCTGGATGCCTCGTGGCGGCCCAGCCGTCATGCCGCGCTCGGCCTCCGCCACCTGCTCGCCCTCGGGTCGGGCCGGGTGGCCGTCGTGCGCGACGACCACACGATCGACCTGCTGGCCCCCAGCTGACCTCCGCCCTTCCATGAAACGACCGCTCACCATCGCCGCCGTGCAGCTGCCTTCCGTCGCGCCGGGCCGCACCAATGCCGCGCGCCAGCGCGCCAACTTCGCGCTGGCCGAGACCTGGCTCAATGAGGCCGGCCGGCGCGGGGCCGATATCGCCTGCATCGGGGAAACGTTCAACGTGCTGGGCGCGAGGCTCACGCGGCGCACCACGCCGCCGCTCGTGCGCCGCGCCCTCGCCGAGGCGGTGCGGCGGTTTGCGCCGATCGCGCGCCGGCACCGGATGGCCCTGGTCGTCCCGATCCTCGCGCTGGTCGACGGCGTCGTGCGCAACCTCGCGGTCGTGTTCGACCGGCGCGGCCGCGTGCTCGGGCGCTACACGAAGGTGCACACGATCGAGAACGAGGAGGCGTACGGCACCGTCCCGGGCGACGCCTGGCCGGTCTTCAAGGTGGCCGGGGCGCGAATTGGCATCCAGATCTGCCACGACAACTCGTTCCCCGAGAGCGCCCGCTGCCTCGCGCTCAATGGCGCCGAGGTCATCTTCTGGCCGCACGTGATGAGCGGCTGGGGTGACGTGTTCATGGACATCCTGCTGCGGGCACCGGCCGTGCACAACGGCGTGCACCACGTGCCCGTTTGCTTCGGCTGCCCGCCGGACCGCGCGTGGATGCCGGGCATGCTGCTCGGCCGCAGCAGCATCATTGCCCCGGACTCCACGATCCTGGCCGACGCGGGCCGGCATCCGGGCATTGCCCTCACGACCATCGACCTCGCGTCCCCGCGCGTCGCCACGCAGTTCACCCGGCCGGGCGACTGGGTCTGGCGCATCGACATGCTCAACGACCGCCGGCCCGACACCTACGCGCCATTCACTCGGCCGAATGTCCCACGCCAGCCGGTCCGCGCCTCCCAGGCCCACTTGGCCCGGTAGGGTTCGCCCCGAAGAACCCGAGGATCACGAATCGGGCCAGGCTTCGCCACCCTAGCCTACTCGGCGGTGGTCATCCCGTCCCGTTCCACTGCGGGAACCGGATTCGCTTCGTGCCCTCCGTGCTCTTCGTGGTGGACAATAATCCGCCCTAATTCCCGCGGAGATTCGGGCAAGAAATGCGGGGCAAACCCGCATGAATTGCGGCATACTGCGCGGCCCTTCCACCCTGTCCTCCGCCCATGCTCCTGAAATTGATCTCGTGCAATGTGTTCCAGCGTGAAGCCTCATGGTGCATCGCGCGCTCGCCCCAAGTCGTCGATGTCGAGTACACCGAACTCGGCGAGCATGTGCGCAGCGCGGGACTGCGGCAGTTGATCCAGTCGCGGATCGATGCCACCGAGGCCGGCGGGAAGGCCTACGACGCGATCCTGCTCCTGTTCGGCCTGTGTGGCAATGCCACGGTGGGCCTGCAGGCGCGCAAGACGCCGCTCGTGATCCCTCGCGCCCACGACTGCTGCACCATCCTGCTGGGCTCGCGCGCCAAGTTCGCCGAGCACTTCGGCGACGCGCCCAGCACGCCGTTCTCCTCGGCCGGCTACATCGAGCGCGGCAACTATTTCCTCCGCACCAGCGACGACGGCGCCCCGGAGGTCCAGGTCGGCGACGCCTACAAGGCCCTCATCGAGAAATACGGCGAGGAGGACGCCAAATACATCTGGGCCGAGATGCACCCGGACCATGGCAACGACCGCGCCGTCTTCATCGAGCTCCCGCAGACCGCCCACCTCGGTTACGCCGCCCGCTTCCGCGAGAAGGCCGCCGCCGCCGGCAAACAACCCGTGGAACTCCCGGGCAACATCCGCCTCATCGAGGGCCTCATCCACGGGCACTGGGACCCGAAGGAATACCTCACCATCCCGCCCGGGAAGGCCACCGAAGGCGTGTATGACTGGGAGGAAGTGATCCGGGTGAAGAAAGCGTAGGGGTCGGAGTCGAACGAACGTCGAACATCCTACGCCGAACGCCCAACACCGAAGGAGAGTGCAGCGCAGCGCTCTCCGGTCGCAACTGGTGGGTCGTGTCACGCATTGCGTGACACGGCGCTTGAACAGTCCACCTGAGCGTTGAAAGCTGAACGCTGGGAACAGGGGCGTCCGGCGTTGGGCTTCCGATGTTCGGCGTTCGTCCGAATCCCTCCGGCACCTAGCCTTTGACCGCTCCGATCTGGATGCCGCGGATCAGCTGGCGCTGCAGGAAGACGAAGATCACGATCAGCGGCAAGACCGACATCGTGACGGCGGCCATGAGCAGGTTCGTGACCTGGCCGTGCTCCGAGTCGAAAAACAGCAGGCCCACCGGCAGCGTGTAGTTGTCCACGGTCTTCATCATCACGAACGGCCAGAAGAAGCTGTGGTAGTTTCCCATGAACGTGAAGATCGCGAGGGTCACGATGCCGGGCCGGCTCAGGGGCAGGATCACGTCCCAGAAGATCCGCCACTTGCTCGCCCCGTCGATTTCCGCGGCCTCGTCCAGCGCCCGCGGGATGCCGAGCATGAACTGCCGCAGCAGGAACGTGCCAAAGGCGCTGAAGGCCGACGGCAGCACGAGGCCGAGGAACGAGTCCATCAGGCCCGCCCGCACCATGATCTCGTAGTTCGGGATGAGCATCACGATGCCCGGCAGCATCATGGTGCCGAGATAGAGAAAGAACATCCGGTCGCGCCCGGGCCATTCGAGCCGGGCAAAGCTGTAGGCCGCCAGCGCGCTGGTGATCACCTGCAGGAGCGTCACCCACCCCGCCACCACCAGGCTGTTGCCCATGAACCGGAGGAACGGGATCACGTCAAACACCTCGAGGTAGTTGCCCCATTGCGCCGTCTTCGGGAGCCACGCCGGGTCCATCGATTCGGGCATCGTCTTCAGGCTCGCCAGCACCATCCAGAGGAACGGCGCCACCATCGTCAGGCTCAGCCCGGCCATGAGCACGTGCAGGCCGACGCCCGCCAGGCGCGGGGGACGGCGGTCGGAGACTGGAGCGGGCTTAGTCATTCACGTCACGGTTCCCGAACCGGAAGTTCACGAGGGAGAAGACGAACACCAGGCCGAAGAGCACCCACGCGATCGCCGACGCGTAGCCGAGCCGCCCGGTCTCGAAGCCTTGGGAGAAGATGAAGTAGCTCAGCGTCGTGGTGGCCCCCGCCGGGCCGCCGAGCGTCATGGTGCGCGCCATCTCGAAGCCGCCCTGCAGGCCGTTGATCACGCCCATCACGGCGATGAAGAAGGTCACGGGCGCCAGCTGCGGCCACGTGATGTGCCAGAACCGCTGCATCGCGGACGCCCCGTCCATGTCGGCCGCCTCGTACAGCTCCGGCGGGATGTTGCTCAGGCCCGCCAGGTACAGGATCATGCTGTTGGAGCCGATCGCGGCCCACAGCGCCATGATCATGAGGGCCGGCTTGGCCCAGGCGTACTCGCCGAGCCAGTTCGGCGGCTCAAAGCCGGCCACGGCCATCGCCGGCAGCGCCGGACCCGCCAGCATTCCGCCGGTGATGGCCAGCAGCAGCGGAACCCCCACCAGCGCGAGGCTCAGCTCGGAACTCAACCCGGCATCGATCGAGCGCGCCCGGCCCCACGGACGCGGCCGGCGGACCGTCACGCCGAACAGCAATCCCGCCGCCGCGGCCGCCGCGCCGAGGGCCAGGGCGAGCGACCAGCCTTGCCAGCGGAGAAAACAGGCCAGCGGCAGCGCGAGCGTGACGGCCCCCGCCGCGATCGCCGCCGTGCCCGCCTCGCCATCTTCCCAGCGCCGGCGCAGGCGGTTCTCCTGCCAGAGCACAATCGCCACGGCGGCGCAGCCGCAGAGCGCGGGCAGGCCGTAGGTGAAGAATGCCGGCGCGGCGCGCACCATCGCCGAGACCCCGTCCAGCACCGGAGCCAGCGCCGTGTTGAACGGACCCGTGTGGGGATTGTAGAGCTTCTTCCACAGGACGAACGTCGCGACGCCCGCCGTGAAGTGCGGCAGGTAGAACAGCGTGCGGTACGCGGTGCCGCCCGAGAGCAGGCCGGCCACCAGGACCGCCCCGGCCATCAGGCCAAAGAGGCCGAGCACGCCGTTGCGGGAAAACCCGCCCACCACCAGCACGGCGGCGCTCGCCACCAGCACGATGGTCGCCACCGCCAGCAGCGGGCCGCTCGCGGCCCGGCCCTTGGCCACGCGGGTGAGCAGCAGCGCCGCGATCAGGCTGCCCGCGATCGCGAACGGGAGGCCCAGCAGGAAAAACAGCGTGTTGCCGAGGTCCCGCCAGAACTCCGTATCGGCGAACAGGCGGGCGAAGTTCGCCAGGCCGACAAACCGCAGCGGGTCATGGCGGAAGAGATTGTGGCGGAGGATATCCCAGTTCGTGAACGCCATCGCGAAGCTCATCACGAGCGGGACCAGCGTGAACGCGCAGAAGCCCGCGATGTTGGGCAGCAGGAACGCCACGCCGGTGAGCCAGCGCTGGAGACGGCGGCGGGGTTTCATCGGGGGGGCTCCTCCTCCAGCCAGCCCTGCGCGCGGTAATAGGCGAGATGGAACGGATCGCTGATCCACGCCGCGGGCACCTTCCGCCCGGCGGCCCGGCGCGCGTCGATCTGCCGCTGCCGCGCGACCTGCTCGTCGTAGAGGTGCCGCAGGCCGGCGTCCTGGCTGATCGTCAGCGCGATCTCGGCGTTGATCCGCTGCGTCTCCTCGCGCGCCGCCTCCTCCGGCGTCCGCTGGCCCGCGATCACCGCCTCCGCGGCCGAGCCATCGATCTTGTACACGACGCTGGGCAGGGCAAACGGGCTCTTGCTCTGGGCAATCGCGATCGTGGTCCCGGCGCGCGCGAACTCCGCCTTGGCCGCCCAGTCCCGCTCATAACCCGGCGGCTCGAGAAACTCGCGGCGCGAAGCATACTTTGGCACCGGCGGCAGCGAGTCGCCGCTGCGCGCGATCAGCAGGTTGAAGGGCTCGCTGGCCAGGAACTGCAGGAAGCGCCGCGCCTCCACGGGATGTTTCGAGCCCGCATACACCGCGACCGCGCCGCTGCCGATCTCGGTGTTCGCAAACCCGCCCGTGAACGGCTCCACCGCGCCCAGCCGGAAGTCACCCAGCGGCCGCAGCCGGATCAGCGCCCACAGCCCCTCGTAGATCATCGCGAAGCGGCCCGACGCAAACAGCCCGAACGAGCTGTCGAAGGCCGTCCCGTCCGCCGCCATCGCCGCCTGGTCCGCCGCTGTCGGCATCAGCCGCTCTTCCACGGTCCAGCGGTACATCCGGCGCAGCACCTCGACGTTGCGCGGGTCGTCGAGCGTGCAGCGGGTCATGGTCTCGTTGAAGGTCGACAGGCCCAGCCCGCGCCGCAGCACGTACGGCCAGACCCGGTTGAGGTAATAAACGCGGTGCCGGGTGCCGGGCGGGTTGGCCGCCGCAACAAAGCGCTTGCCGCACTCCTCAAACTCGTCCCACGACCAGCGCTGCGGCGGCTCCGGCTGCCCGTAGCGGGCGAAGGTGTCGCGATTTACCCAGATCATCGTGACATCCACGTTGCGGGGGAAACCGTACTGTCGTCCGCGCACGGTGATGTCGCTGTAGGCGGCCGGATAGGTCATCGCGGTGCCATAGCCCTCGCGCCGCGCCAGGTCAGTCAGGTCGGTGAGCATCCCGGTCGCCTGCATCGTCTCGAGCTCCGAGAAATAGAGGTCGATGAGGTCGCCGCCGACGCCCGACACGCCCTGGACGAGCTTCTTGGTGATGTCCTGGTTGGAGTGGTCGATGCGCACCTCGACGGGTGGCAGGCCCTGCTCAACGAGCCACTGCCGGAAGAGCGCGACGGTCTCGCGTTTCACGGCGTCGTTCTGGGTCATCCAGTAAAGTACCGTGCCCGTGCTTCGGTTTTCAGGTTTCGTCCAGTAAAGCGCCGCGCTCAGAAGCGTGAGGGCGAGCAGGCTGAACAGAAGGGTGCGTCTCATGACGACAGGCCGGGGAAGCCAGGGCGGGAAAGCGGCCTGATGCTTGGGGGCGCCCAAGGGCGGCGCGACACAAAATCACCCGAACGTTCATCAGGCGGCGGCCTCGCCGTCGCGAAGTTCGGGATTCAAGTTTCGCGCTCTCCCGTATTCCAACGGCCGGCCCTCGGAGGTTCACCCGGCGCGACCGCCCGCCGGGCGCGTGAGCCGGCGCTCCTCCACTGCCACGACTGTCGGATCTCTAATCCCGCTCTTGCCCGCGGCCGTCCGGTCGCGGCAGGCTTGCCATCGGGGGCATGGCGGATTGCGTTGGCTCCCCACACCGTGAATCTGACCAAGCACTGGGCCGCGACCCTTGAAGACTATGTGATCGACCTGGCCTGGTCGCCCGACGGCTCGCTGCTGGCAGCCGCGGCGGCCAGCGGTCCGGTCACGATTCTGGCCGGTGCTGACGGCGCGCAGCGCCATGCTTTGCCGGGACATGACGGCGGCACGAACTGCCTGGGCTGGTCGCCAGCGACCGGCGCGCCGCCGCTGCTCGCCACGGGCGGGCAGGACGGCGCCGTGAAATTTTGGGACGCCCTTGCCGGCCAGCACACCGCCACCGCGCCACTCGGCAACGCCTGGGTCGAGCATCTCGGCTGGCGCCCGGCCCCGCAGCCGGACAGCGCGACCCGTCGGCCGCTGCTCATGGCCGCCGCGGGCAAGGGACTCTTCGCGTTGCAGCCGGACGGCGCGCTCGCTCATGCCTTCAAGGCGGCGCCCAAGACGATCTCGGCCGTGGCCTGGCAGCCGGCCGGCGGCTGCGTGGCAGTCTCCTATTTCGGCGGGGTGTGCCTGTGGGACGCCGACGATTTTGTCGCCCAGAAGGAATTCGGCTATAACAACGGTATCCACGCGCTGCTGTGGTCGCCGGACAACCGCTGGCTGGTCTCCGGAAACCAGGACCCGTCCGTGCACCTCTGGGTGCCCGAGGAGGACCTCGAGCTCCAGATGAGCGGCTACGAGGGCAAAGTGAGGGAGCTCTCCTTCGACCACACCAGCCGCTGGCTCGCGACGGGTGGCGGCAAGGACTGCTGTATTTGGGACTGCGCGGGGGCGGGCCCGGAGGGACGCGAACCCACGATGCTGCCGCACGACGCAAAGATCTGCGCCGTGGCGTTTCAGCGCTCGCACGGCTTGCTCGCCACCAGCTCCCAGGATGGCGTGCTGCAGATTTGGAGCCCGGAGCGCCGTCAGCCCCTGCGCGCCACCGTGAAGATGCCGGCCGCGGCGACGAAACTCGTCTGGTCGCCCGACGACGCCCAGCTCGCCATCGGCTCGGAGAAGGGCGTGATCTACGTCCTCAAGTGCGAAGCGTAGGGGTTTTCGATTTCTGATTTACGACTGACGATTTACGATCTTGGCCGGCGGCCCTCGATGCGCCCCGCGTCGGGTGCGCAAGGGTCCCATTCCCCTGCAGAGTATCGCCGGCGGCCCTTGGTCGCGGTGGATTTCAATCGTAAATCGCAAATCCGAAATCGTAACTCCTAAAAATCGATTCCCATCAGGATTTTCAGGAGCGTGTAATCTTGGACCCGGACACTGGGGTTGTTGTAGCGCATCTCGTGGCGGAGACCGACGGTGAAGGTCTCCGAGAGTTTCTTGTCGAGCTCGAACCGGTTTTCCCAGCCGTTCTGCGAGGTGCTGAAGGGCGGATACCAGACGCCGCGCTCGGATACGGACATCTGCCACGGCAACGACATGTCCGCCTCAAGGAACGCGGACTCGGAGGTCTTGGAGGTGTGCGACTCGGGTGCGACAATCCGCCACTGGTCGAAAAGATTTTCCGAGATGCCCACGCGCAGGTTGCGCGCGGGCGAGACGAGGACGTTGTAGCCCACGCCGATCTCCTGCTGCGCGAGCACGTAGTCCGCCGGCAGGCCATCGTCGACGTAGGCGCGGTTCATTTCCAAGGTCGGGCTGTAAACCGTGAACAGCCGGGTCCGGAAATCGTGGCGCCACGCCACCTCGGCCTTGAGCATGTCGCTGGTCACGACCTGCCCGCTCTTCCCGTAGTCATACCGCGCCGCGAACTGCACCGTGTCCTCCTTCCAGCGCCGCTTGAGGTAGATTTCCGCCATCTCGCTGGTGCTGTCGGTCGGTCCGGTCTGGACCTGGGTGGACACCGCGAAGCGTCCGCGCCAGGGGCCGAAGAAATGCTGCAGCTCGGTGGTCAGCGAGCGCACGGAGAGCAGCGAACGCATGGTGAACGGCCGCACGGCCTCCTCCGAACGCGCGCGTTCCTCGGCCATCGTGTCGGTCTCGCCGTTGGCCAGGATGACCTTGGCCTGGGTCACCGGCACCACCAGGCGGCCGAAACGTTCGGATATGAACACAATCTCGGTGGCCGACCGCTCCTTCAGGTGACCGCGCACGCGGTCGCCGTCCTTGTAGATCAGCACGTCGAAGGTCGAGGCTGGCTCGGCTGTGATCGCCATCGACGCGGTCTTGCTGCCAAGGACGTCGGTGCCGGTGGCCAGCAGATCCGGCGTCGTGGTCAGGTCGAGGTCTGCGCGCGCCGGAACCCGCGCCGCCAGGATGAGCAGGGCCAGAGTCACGAGCGCCCGCACCCGGGCCGAGCGAAAGGAAAGGAGGAAAAACACGCTGGTTCGACGCACGAACGCGGAAAGGGTTTCAAAAATCTTTGGCGGACAAGTCATTTTCGCGGTTTATGTCAGACAGGCATCAAGGGCCGCGCGCCAGGCCGATTCGTCAATCCCCGTCCCGATGAATACCAGCTCCTGCCGGCGGTCGCCCGCCGGCTCAACCCAGTGCGCACGCGCCGACGCCGGAATCTCGGCATCCGTGATCACTCCCCGTTCCCTGAGCTCCGCGACCCACGTCCCGACCGCCTCGGTGCGGGCGACGCCGCCCGCGACGGATAAAAAGCCGATGTCGGCCGGCTGTTGCGCCAGCCAGTAGAATCCCTTCGCCCGCAGCAGTCCGGCCGGCAGGCCCCGGCGGACCAGCTGCAGAAAGCGCTCGCGGTCGAACGCCCGGCGCTCTGCGTAGACGAAGCTCGTGATGCCATACTCCTCCTCGTGCGGGACGGCCGCGCCCGCCGGCCGCACGCCGGTCCCGGGTCCCACGCCCCCGGGGGCGCCGGGCTGCTGCAGCACCCGGATCCACTTCGCGGCGCCCGGCGTCGCCACCGGGTCGAACCTTGCCCGATCCAGCAACAGCTCGCAGGCCACCTGGCCGCGCTCCGTGCGGATCAGCTCGGCCCGCGGATTCAGGGTCCGCAGGACCCGCTCCACGAGATCCAGCTCGTCGGCCGCCACGAGGTCGCACTTGTTCAGCAGCAGCACATCCGCGCACTCCGCCTGGTCAACCATCAGCTCGAACACCGGCTTCGGCATTCCCGGCTCCGGCGGCGGACGCTCCCGCCCGCGCTGCCATTCGTCGAGAAAATGGCGGCTGTCGATCACCGTCACCAGCGACGACAGCCGCGCAAAGTCGCCCAGGCTGCGCCCAAACGCATTGCGCCGCGTGAATAGGCCGGCAATGGCGCGCGGATCGGCCACGCCGGTAGTCTCGACCAGCACGTGGTCGTAGGTCCCGGTGGCGCACAATTCGGCCAGCGTCTCGGCCAGCGAATCGCGCACCGTGCAGCAGACGCAGCCGTTGCCGATCGAGACCAGCTTGCCGGCCGGCGGCGCATCCACGAGCTGGGCGTCGATGTTCACGGCCGCCACGTCATTCACCACCGCCGCCCAGCGCCGGCCTGGGTGGGCCCCGGCGCCCGCCGTGCCCGCCTGCGCTAGCAGATGCCGGAGGAGCGTCGTCTTGCCGGCCCCGAGGAAACCGCACAGCACCGTGACCGGGGGAGCGGGTCGTGATGTGGAGCCGGATGGGGACATGGACGGTGGATACCCGACAACGAAAGCCCGCAAGTTCCAAGCCATTCCTTTCGGCCGGGATTCGGACTATTCCGGGGTGAAAATTTCGCTCCCCGCCGCGTGGAATCTGACTTGCGACGGAAACCGGGACCGTCCCAATGGGCGCATGCCCGTCACGGTCTCGACGCCGCCTTTCAGCCCGGGCCTGCTCGTGGCGCTCATCGGCGCGCCGGGCGCGGGCAAGACGCGTGTGCTGGCTGAGCTCGCCGCGCGCCAGCGGGCCCGGGGCGGGCGGACCGAAGGGTTCCTCGCGGTGGCCAGCGGGAGGCGCACGCCGGACGAGGGCGCGGCCGAGTACCAGGTGCGGATGCTGGCGACGAACGAGGATCTGAGCTGGGCGATCCGCGACGAGACCCGGAACCCGCCCTACCGGTTCGACGACATCACTTTTTTCCGGCTGCAGGATTGGGCGAACAGCCTGCCGCCCCGGGCCCCGCTCGTCCTGCTCGACGAGTTTGCGAAGTTTGAGGCGCAGGGCGAGGGCCTGCTGCCGCTCTGGCCGGCGATCTGCTCGCAGCGCCCGCGCATCGTGGTGATGGCCGTCCGCGCCGGTCTGGTCGAGGCGATCGAGGAGCGTCTCGGGCGGAAGTTCGACGTGGTGATCGACGCCGAGTCACCGGAGGCGCTGGTCCGGCTCGAGCGTCTCTGCGACGAGTTCGGCGAATGGACCCGCCTCGGCCTCTTTGGCGGCGCGAGCGGCGTGATCGAGGCTGGTCTCGGCTCGGCCCTGCACGCGGCCAAGATCCCGTTCCGCAGCACTTTTCTCTCGGCCCTGCAGGGCGCCATGATGGTGTTCGCCGGGTTCGGCCTCACGCAGCCCGGGCGCGTGATGTGGGTCTCGTTCATTTCTTCGGGCCTCAAGGCGCTCTCGCCCGCCGGCAACCGGCTCCGGCCCATGCTCGCAATCTTCGCGCAGGGCTTCCTGTTCGGCACGACGATCCAGGTTCTGGGCTTCAACCTGCCGGCCATCGGCCTCGGCGGCCTGTTGATCGGACTGTGGGCCTCGCTGCAGGGCTTCGTGCTTGAGTACCTGATGCTCGGGGAGGATCTCTTCCGCGCGTACGACACGATGGTGGTGTGGCTGGCCCAGGCGTGGCATGTGCAGCCACCGGGGCTTCCCTGGCTCGTCGGTGGTTGGGCGGTGACCCACGGCCTGATCTGCGCCCTTGCCGCCGTGGCTGCGTGGCAGCTGCAGCAGCCCCCGGCTGCCCTGCGCCGGATTCTGGAGCAAGAGGCCGCCGGCGGGGTCGCCTCGGCCGCGGCCGTACCCGGTTCCCGCTGGGCGCGCTGGGCCGAATTCACTCGGTGGAAATTCTGGCTGCCGCTTGTGGTTGTCGCCGCCATCCTGCTGGCAGGAGGCAGCTCCTGGGAGAAGGTCGGCTGGCTCACCCTGCGGTTCATCGCCGTCGGTCTGGTCTTCATGGCGCTTGTTTCCCTCGTGCGGCCGGCGCGCTGGGCCGGACAGCTCCGCCGCCTGGGCTGGTGGGGCCCCGCCCTCGCGCTCTCGGACGCGTTCGGCCGGCGCCAACCCGCCGACTCACCGTCGCGAAATCCGAAAACGTAAATTGCCTAGGACGGTTGATGGGATGGCACGAAGAGCGTTGAGAATAACTCACGCAGTACGTCCCATCCCGCGTTGAGTCCGTGTCCTGGTTCGCCATCGATCTCAGGTTTCGGATCAGACGTCCCCGCCAATGCTCGGATCCGGGAACCTTGTTTTGGCCATGGATCACAAAGCCGCAAATGCAGCGGTACCAGCCAGGCTGAGCGTTAATGCGACTCAGATGAATAGACGTGTGCGGCGTTGACGTGGCTCGCATGGAAGGTCCGAGTGCGGTCCGATGCGACAGCCGCGCGTGAAAATTCCCTCGAGCGAGAGCGAGGCGCGGTACCACGCGATGTCGCG
>JAFEGX010000066.1 GCA_018239675.1 Verrucomicrobiota bacterium | reverse complement strand
TGGGTGGCGGTAAGCTTTAGGCGCTAGGCCGTAGGCGATCAGGCGTCAGCTTTTAGAAATCGACCAACCCTGGTTGCCGCAAGGAGGCGCAGAAGGGGCATAGGATCAGTCGAAACTCAGCCACCCCGGAAGGATTTCTTGCGCCTTCTGCGACTTCTTGCGGCCAAAAAAATCGAAACACCGACCGCTGAAACAGCCTACAGCTTACAGCCTAAAGCCTACCGCCACCCAATTTTGGCGTTTCCAAACCAAAAAACCATCCGTTCCCCTGCGGCGCCCAAGGCTAATTCATTTTCGGCGTCGGCGGCGACATCGGCACGCCCGGGTTCTTCGGCGGCTTCGGCACGTCGTCGAGGAACGCGTCGGCCGGGGCCGGGGGGATCGCCGCGGGCTTCGGCAGCGTTGCCGTGATCGTGTCCCGGGCCTTCACCTTGAAGACGAAGTCCGCGCCGTCCTTCACCACGTTCGGACGGTTCCACATCGGCACGCGTCCGCCGAAGTTGTCGCGGATGCGGAGCTCGCCGTCGCGGCCGGCCACCACCTGCAGCCAGGTCGTCGCGTTGTTCTGCCGGGTGGCCGAGACGCGATGTCCGCCCTCCGCGATGAGATTGGCGAATGCCGCCTCGTGCCATTTCCACGGCACCGCCGGGAAAATCCGGATCGTGCCCTCGCCGCCCGAGCCCGGATGGGGGTTCCAGCTCTGCAGCAGCATCTCGTGGACCGCTGCGCAGGCTAGGAAATTGCCCTCCAGCGTGAACGGGCGGTAATCGAAGACCGAGAAGCCCGACTTGGTCTGGTCGCCGTTGGCATGGAAGCCGTTCCGGAGCAGGAACGCGTGCAGATAGGCCTTCAGGTACCACAGCGCCGGCTCGGGCTCGCCGATGCGGGCGCGCAGGGCGGACATCCAGGTATAGCTGTAGCCGCACCACTCAAGCACGCCGAGGCGATCGATGTCGTGCACGCTGGCCTTGATCACCGTGCGGTCCTCGTCGGTGCCCTCGATGTTGAGGAAGTTGAACGGATAGATGCTCATCACCGTGGCGAGGTGCCGGTGGCTGAAGGCGAGGTCCTCGTCGGCCGAGATCATCAGCTCGTGCCGCGGGTTCACGTGCAGCGGTCCCACCGCCGCCGCCAGCCGGCCCCATTCCGCCGCCGCCTTCGCGTCGCCGAGCGCCGCCGCCATCTCCTCGTTGCCGAGGAAGAGCATCCGCAGGCAGGCGATGTCGTAGTTGGAGTTCGGCTTCACCCACGCGCGCTGGTCGTTGTTCCACGCCTCGGGCGACGCCGAGACCGGGAGCACGAGCACGCCGTTGGCGTCGGGCTTCAGGAGCGCCTGCAGCGCCTCGCCGATCTCGCGGCACCACGGGTACGCCTCCTGCCGGAGAAACTGCTCGTCGCGCGTGTAGCGCCAGTGGAGGTAGAACAGGTGGCCCACCCACGCGCCGTGGATCGGGGCGAGGCTGTACTGGGCCCAGCCGCCGAGCGGCTGGCCGGCGAGGGTCATGACAGCCGGCACCGCCGCGCCCTTGGTCTGAAGGAAATCATGGGCAAACTTCCGGAAGGCCGGCAGACGGTCGAACATGAAGTCCAGGAAAACCCGGCCCTCGTCGAACCGGCCCGCGGCTTGGTAACCCATGTAGGTCATCTGGGTGTTCAGGTCGTGGTGATAGTCACCCTTCCACGGCGGCAGCTCGCCCGCGTCCGCCGTCCAGACGCCCTGCAGCGGAATCGGCGGCGCGCCGGTGCGCGAGGCCGCACCATAAAAATACTGGACCAGATTGTAGTGCCGCTGGACCTGCTCGTCGGGCACCGCGACCGAGGAAATCTCCCAGAAGTCGCGCCACCAGTCCACGTGCGGCTGACGGCACGCGTCGTACCCCGCCGCCAGCGCCGCCTCCACCCGGGCCTGGGCGGCCGCGACGACGTCGGCGCCGTCGGCCGGCGAGAACGCCACCGTCGTGGCCACCAGGGTCTCGCCGTCGAGGCGCCGCGTGCCGACGAACACGCACGTCAGGTGGCCCTCGGCGGTCTTCTGGGTGAACCACTCGGCGTTCGCACCGTGGCCGCGCACGGGATCGGGATAGCCGAGCTTCTTGACCGACTCGGGCGCGAGGATCCGGATGGCGCGCGGCGCCGGGCCCGGGAGCCGCAGGAGGGCCACGGGCTGGACTGCGCTGAAAAACGCCGCCACCGTCCCGGCGGTCCCGAGCTCCGCGTGTCCGGTGGCGGTGGCGAGGTCGAGGTCGAACGCCGTCAGTTTCTGCCCCTCGGCGAGGTCAAACTCGATCCGGCCGGCAGGGATCTTGGTCGGGTGGTCCTGAAAATAGGGTTGGTCGACGATCTTGATGATGTCGGCGTTGCGATGCGCATTCGCCAGCGCCACGAGCCGCGCATAGGTGAAGCCGGCCAGCGGGTTGCCCGGCGCGGGGCGCTCGTCCCAGAGGTCGCCGCGGTCGAGCGACAGGCGCAGCGTGGAGCCTTCGCCCCAGAGCAGGCCGCCGAGGAGGCCGTTGCCGAGGGGGATGGCTTCATCCCAGGTGGTGATCGGGGCGGTGAGCGTCAGTTTCATGGTGGCGGCGGGAGCCAGACCCGCGCGGGCGCCGGCTCCCAGCAGGAGGAGTCCGGCCACGACAACGAGCCGGCGGAAGGCGGGGAAGGGGGCAAACACGACACTCCAGTTAAAGCGACGGACCCTGTGGCCGAAAAGAGTTTTCGGCGCCCGCCCTTCGCGTCGCCGGCGATGGGGTGGTTGACGATTCCTTTCCCGTGCCCCAGACCAAGGGCACCGATGAATCTGCCGCCTGATCTGGTCAACCTGCTCCAGGACGAAGCGTATGCCGTCCTGTGCCAACAGTCGTTGACCGAGGCGCTGGCGCAGGTCACGAAGGAAAAGGAGACGCTCATCAGCACCCGGCCGCCCTTTGGCGTGCTGGCGTCGAGCACCACCCGCACGACGTACCAGACGTCGCTGCGCTCGGCCCAGGACAACGAGGCCGGGCTCCGCACCCGGCTCGAGAAGCTCGCGCAAGTCGAGGCTTGGCTCAAAACCGACATCGAGAAGGCCCTCCGCGAATTCATGCCCAAGGTCAGCGGCGACTACCGCACGTGCGCGGACGCCGCGGCGGTGGTCACCCGCTGGGAGCAGGCCACCCAGGGCCTGCAGGAGCTCGCGCTGGCGCTCGCCCGCGACGCGCGCGCCGTGGCCGCGGCGATCAACCCGATGCCGTTGCCGAGCGGGCACGCCCCCGGCGCCGCCGCCATCGAGCAGGCCAAGCTCGCCGCCATCGCCAATCTCCGGATCACCGTGGTCGCGATCCAGTCCGCGCTCGCCGACGTGGTCGAGGTCCGCACGCAGTTCACCCAGCTCTGCGACGAGCAGGCCGACGGCCTGCAGCTGCCGTTGCCGCCCGAGTTCCGCGATGTCGCGTGGGTTGACCAGCTCGCGCTGCTCCCGCACGGCGCCGCGACCGCCGAGGCGGTCCGCTGCGAGTCCGAGGCACGCACGTTCTGCAGCGACGGCCTCAAGGCCTACGTCTCCCAGGCGAACGAGGTGCGCGAGGCGTGCCGGGACGCCTCGCAGGCGATCCTCGCGCAGTACTGGCGGCAGCTGCGGGTGCACGCCATGACCCATTTCATCCGGGAGCGCGACGTGGACGAGGTCCTCGCCGAGCTCGCCCAGCACCGCGTCGCGGCCGAGGTGAAGCGCCGCCAGGCCAGCTTCGAGGCCGCCGCCTTCGCCCCGCTCCGCTAGGCGGAACCAACCGGGTTTCCCGGGCCGAATTCGGCGCCAAGAACCCGAAGGCCACGAAGACTTCGTGGGTGTCCGGCCCTCCGGGCCCAAACCCCATCATCCAGGATTGGTCTTCGTGTGCTTCGTGCCCTTCGTGGCAAAAACCGCGCTCCGCCCGCGAAGCTGCACTGGCTTTTCTCGCGGCGCCGCTCCACCGTAGAACCGCGATGGCGAAGCTGTATTTCTACTACGCGGCGATGAACGCCGGGAAGAGCACCGTGCTCCTCCAGTCGAGCTACAACTACCAGGAACGCGGCATGCGCACCCTGATGTTCGCGCCGGTGCTCGACACCCGCGCCGGCTACGGCCGGATCCAGTCCCGCATCGGCCTCGCCTCCGACGCCCTGCCCCTCCGCGCCGACGACGACCTGCTCGCCGTGATCCGCGCCGAGCACGCGCGGTCCCCGGTCGCCTGCGTGTTCGTCGACGAGGCGCAGTTCATCTCGCCGGCGCAGGTGCGGGAGCTCGCAGAGGTCGCCGACGGCCTGAACATCCCGGTCCTCTGCTACGGCCTGCGCACGGACTTCCAGGCGAAGCTGTTCCCCGGCAGCGCCGAGCTGCTGGCGCTCGCCGACGACCTCATCGAGCTCAAGACGATCTGCCACTGCGGCCGGAAGGCCACGATGAACCTCCGCGTCGCCGCCGACGGCCGCGCCGTCCGCGAGGGCGCCCAGGTCGAGATCGGCGGCAACGACCGCTACGTCGCCGTCTGCCGGCGGCATTTCAAGGAGGCGATCGCCGCCGCCTCCTGAAGCCGCCGATGCGCCTGCTGCTTTTCCTGCTTATGACGCTCCCCGCCGTTGCCCGTCCCCTCGCCTTCATCGGCACCTACACGCGCTCGACCAGCCGCGGCATCTACGCGGTCGAGCTCGATCCCGCCACCGGCGCGCTCACGCCCCCCGCCCTCGCGGCCGAGACGCCGAATCCGTCGTTCCTCGCGTTCTCGCCCGACCACCGCTTCCTCTACGCCGTGAACGAATCCGCGGCCATGGCCGCGCCCTTCGCCACCGACCTCGCCCACGGCACGCTCCGCCCGCTCCAGCCGCCCCACCCGTCCGGCGGCGTCGCGCCCTGCCATCTCGCCGTCGACCCGACCCAGCGGGCGCTCGTCATCGCGAACTACCACACCGGCATCGTCGCCGCCATCCCGCTCCGCGCGGACGGCACGCTCGGCGAGCCAAACGTGATTCCCCACTCTGGCCACAGCGTCGACCCCGTGCGGCAGACGTCGCCCCACGTGCACTCCGTGACGTTCGCCCCCGACGGCCGGTTTGTGATCGTGTGCGACCTCGGTCTCGACCGGATCTTCACCTACCGCCTCGATGCCGCGAAGGCCGTGCTGACCCCCGCCGAGCCGGCGTGGGTCGCCACCGCGCCGGGCTCGGGTCCGCGCCACTTCGCGTTCGGCCGCGACGGCCGCCATGCCTACGCGCTGACCGAGATGGGCAGCACGATCACGGCCTACGACTATCAGCCGGACACGGGCGCGCTCACGCCCCGGCAGACGCTGTCCACGCTGCCCGCGGACTTCCGCGGCGCCTCCACCGGCGCCGAGATCCGGGTGCACCCGAACGGCCGCTTCGTCTACACCTCGAACCGCGGCCACGACAGCATCGCCGTGTTCGCCATTGCGCCCGGCACCGGCGCGCTCACGCCGGTGGAGATCACGCCGTGCGGCGGACGCAACCCCCGCAATTTCGCGCTGTCGCCCGACGGGCGCTGGATGATCTGCGCCAACCAGAACTCGAACACGCTCACCGTGCTGCGCGTCGATCCCGCGACCGGACGCCTCACGCCCACGGGTCACGCGGTCGAGGTGCCGATGCCGGTTTGCGTGCTGTTCGCCCCCTAGCGGACTGAAGCCGCAGTCACCGAGTGCACTGACGAGGCACCGAGGTCACGGAGGATGGTGCCTCCGCAACACCCGCACAGCGTCACCTGCTCCGCCTCTGGGTCCTCGATCGCCTCGGTGGCCTCCGTGGCCGAAGCCGCGACGGTCAACCGCGCTCAGTTCGCCGGCTCGGACACGGGCATCACGGGCTCGGCGCCCTGCATCGCCGCGGTGACGCTGGCGTGAAGCTCGGTCAGCGTGAACGGCTTGGCAAGCAGCGCATGGGCGCCGGTCTTGCGCGCGATGTGAAGGTAGCTGTCGCTCGACACGCGGCCGCCGCCCGACGACGCGATGATCCGCACGGCGGGATGCTTGCGGCGCAGCTCAGCGATGACCTCGAGTCCGTCGCGGTCCGGCATGAGGATGTCGGTGATCACGAGGTCGAAGATCTGCTCGTTGAACAGCCGGATCGCGGCATTGCCGTTGGTCGCGGTGAGCACCTCGTGCCCGGCGCGCTCCAGCAGGAGCTTGGTCAGCTCGCAGATCTCGGGCTCGTCATCGATCACCAGGATTTTCAGTCGCGCGCTCATGGAAGGTCCCCCGAAATTGGGGAAAGCGCCGGGGTGCACAAGCCGAAGCTGGCTTCTCCGCCACGCGGAGTTTGCTTACAAGTTGCAATTAACCGGGGGATTTACCCGAGGCGCGGCCAATCGAATCCCCCAGGCCGGGCTTGAACGTTCATCCGTGAAAATGCCGGCGTGCTTGCGCGGCCCGCCGGAGTCCGCCACTGGACTGGCCATGCCGAAGCTCGACATTGACACCCCCTACCCGGTCACGGCGGAGCAGATCGCCTCATTTCGCCGCGACGGCTACATCAAGCTGAAGCGCGTGTTGGCGCCCGAGGTACTCGACTACTACGGGAAGATCATCACGTCGGAGGTGTACCGCCTGAACACGATGCACCTCCCGATCGAGCAGCGGGACACCTACCACAAGGCGTTTCTCCAGGTGGGCAACATCTGGACGAAAAATGAGACGGTGAAGGAATTCTGCTGGGGCCAGCGGCTCGCGCGCCTGGCAGCCGAGCTGTTGGGCGTGCGCGGCGTGCGCATGTACCATGACCAGGCGCTGTACAAGGAACCGGGCGGCGGCGTCACGCCGTGGCACGCGGACCAGTATTACTGGCCGATGAGCAACCCGAACTCGGTCACCGCGTGGATCCCGCTGCAGGCCGTGCCGCAGGAGATGGGCCCGCTGGCGTTCGCGCGGGGCAGCCACAGGTTTGAGTCCGGCCGCGAACTGGGCATCAGCGACGAGAGCGAGGAGCGCATCGGCCGCTCGATGAAGGAGCAGAACTACCCGCTCGATGACTCACCGTTCGACTTGGGCGAGGTGAGCTTTCACTACGGCTGGACCTTTCACCGCGCCGGGCCGAACATCTCGACGAAGCCGCGCGCCGTCATGACGATCATCTACATGGATGAGGACATGCGCCTCATCCCGCCCAACACCAAGGCCCGCGAGGGCGACCGCGCGGCCTTCGCCGCCGACGTCGAGGTGGGCGCGGTGATGAATGGGAAGATGACGCCGGTCATCTATCACGCAGCCTAGGTCTTCGAATTTCCAAACGCCAAAGCGCCAAACGCCAAACAAGGCTCGGCGAGGCGAAGATTGGGGAAACAGCTGCGGTTGGGCCCGGGGTACCGCTTTTTGCCCACGGAATACACGGATCGATGCATCCGACGATTGCGACCGGACCACGCTTGAGCGGCGCTCAAGCCGTAGCCCGCGAGATTCGCTCGGGGCCCGATCCGTGTGTTCCGTGTATTCCGTGGGCAACCAAGCCCGCCAGCACCTTTCTCCCCAATCCCTTCTCCTTGCTCCCTCGCGGGAGTGGTCACACAGTGGCCATTCCCGCGATGGCCGACTTTCTCAACGAGACTCCCTCCACCAACGACTCGAAACGCTGCGAGCGCGCCTTCCTGGTGGGCGTGCAGTCGCCGGACATGGAGCCCGGCGAGGCCGCCGAGCTGCTGGCGGAGCTTCAGGAGCTCGTCGAAAATCTCCACATCGGCGTCGTCGGCCAGGAGATCGTCACGCTCCGCAAGGCCACGCCCGCCACCCTCGTCGGCAGCGGCAAGGCCGAGGAACTCATCCGCGCGGCCAAGGCTCTCGATTCCGACCTGATCGTGTTCGACGACCGGCTCTCGCCCGCCCAGCAGCGCAACTGGGAGGAGCTTTCCGGGATCGCGGTCATCGACCGCGAGGAGGTCATCCTCGACATCTTCGCCGACCGCGCCCACACGCGCGAGGCCGTCCTCCAGGTCGCCCTCGCCCGGATGCAGTACTCCCTCCCGCGCCTCACCCGCGCCTGGACCCACCTGTCGCGCCAGCGCGGCCGCGGCGGCGGCATGGGCGGCGAGGGTGAGACGCAGCTCGAGCAGGACCGCCGGCTGGTCAACGACCGCATCACCCGCCTCAAGCGCGAGCTCGTCGACGTCCGCAAGCAGCGGGGCGTGCAGCGTCACAAGCGGCAGCGCGTGCCGGTGCCCACCGCGTCGATCGTCGGCTACACCAACGCCGGCAAGTCGTCGCTGCTCAACACGCTTACCGGCGCGCACGTCCTCGCCGAGGACAAGCTCTTCGCCACCCTCGACCCGACCACCCGCCAGCTCCTCCTGCGCGGCAACCAGAAGCTGCTCGTCACCGACACGGTCGGCTTCATCCGCCGCCTTCCCCACGGGCTCGTCGAGGCCTTCAAGGCCACGCTCGAGGAGACCATCGTCGCGGACTTCCTCATCCACGTGCTCGACGTCACCAATCCCAACGTCGAGAAGCACCACGCGACCACGATGGGCGTGCTCGCCGAGCTCGGCGCCGCGGACAAGACCATTGTCACGGTCTTCAACAAGATCGACATCGCTCGGCCCGAGGACCTCCGGCGCGCGCGCCAGCTCTCGCCCGACGCCCTGTTCCTCAGCGCCCACACCAAGCAGGGCCTCGAGCAGCTCGAGAGCCGACTCGTCGAGCTCATCGCCGACACCTTCGACACGTCCACCCTGATCGTGCCGCACAACCGCTACGACGTGATCGCCCGCCTGCACACCCTCGGCCACATCCAGGCCCAGGAGCACCAGGAGGACGGCATCCACATCCGCGGCCGGTTTCCGCCGGCGCAGAGTGGTTTTTTCGCTCCATTTGTTGTGAGGAAATAGGGCCTGAGGTCAGCAGCGTCGGCCGCGGAAGTAACAGGATTCAGGGACCAAGTACCAAGAAGAGTGCGGAGCCTTCGGCTCGCGGTGGTGAGGTGCTTACCGCTTCCGGCTTACCGCATATCGCCTCCCACGCCCCCGAGCCGCCAAGCTCCGCACTTTACCTGCTACTTGGCCACCTGAC
>JAFEGX010000065.1 GCA_018239675.1 Verrucomicrobiota bacterium | reverse complement strand
CAGCCGCGCGAGCTCCTCCGCCACCTGAAAGTTCATCGGCACATCCGGGTCGGGCGATGGCACCGCCGACAGCAGGATCCGCGTGTAGGGATGCGCGGGGGCGGCGAAGATCTGGCCGGTCGTCGCCAGCTCCACGATCCGGCCGCGGCGCATCACGGCGACGCGGTCGCAGAAATTGCGGACGACATCGAGGTTGTGCGCGACAAAGAGGTAGGTGAGCCGGAACTCGGCCTGCAGCTCCTTCAGCAGGTCCAGCACCTGCGCCTGCACCGACACGTCCAGCGCCGAGGTCGCCTCGTCGCAGACGATCAGCGACGGACGCATGATCAGCGCCCGGGCGATGCCGATGCGCTGCCTCTGCCCGCCGCTGAAGGCGTGCGGGTAGCGCGAGCCGTGCTCCGGCGTGAGCCCCACCCGCCGCAGCACTTCGGCCACGCGGTCGTTCAGCTCCGCGCCGCGCGCCAGGCCGTGGATCAGCAGCGGCTCGCCGACGATCGCGTTCACCGTCATGCGGGGGTTGAGCGAGGAAAACGGGTCCTGGAACACCATCTGGGCGTGCTGCCGGATCGGCTTCAGCGCCCGGTCCGGGAGGGTCGCGAGGTCCACCGTGCGCCCGTCCGGCAGCCGGAACCGGACCTCGCCCGCCGTCGGGTCCAGCGCGCGCAGGATGCACCGCGCCGCCGTCGTCTTGCCCGAGCCGCTCTCGCCCACCAGCCCCAGCGTCTCGCCCGGCGCCAGGTCGAAGCTCACGTCGTTCACCGCGCGGATCACGCCGCCCGTCCCGCGCCGGCCCCGCGCCGCCGGAAAGTGCTTGGTCAGCCCGCGCACGGCGAGCAGGGGCTGGGGCGCGGCGGTGCTCATGCGACGCGGGCGCGCCGGCTCGGCAGGGCGTCGAGCAGCGCGCGGGTGTAGGGATGCTGCGGGGCCTTCAGGACCGTGCGCACCGGGCCGCGCTCGACGATCCGGCCGCGGTGCATCACCGCGACGTCGTCGGCCACCTGGGCCACCACGCCAAAGTCGTGCGTGATCAGCAGCACCGCGCAGCCGATCTCGCGCTGCAGCATCCGGATCAGGCCGAGGATCTGGGCCTGGATGGTCACGTCGAGCGCCGTCGTGGGCTCGTCGGCGATCAGCAGCTCGGGGTGGCAGACCAGCGCCATGGCGATGACCACGCGCTGGCGCATGCCGCCCGACAGCTCGTGCGGGTACTGCTCGTAGCGCTGCTCCGCCTGCCCGATGCCGACCCGGCCCAGCATCTCCACCGTCAGCCGGCGCGCCTCGGCCTTCGTCGCGCTCCGGTGCAGCCGGATCGCCTCGGCGATCTGGCTCCCGACGGTGTGGACCGGCGAGAGTGCTGTCATCGGCTCCTGGAAAATCATGCTGATCAGGCCGCCGCGCACCTTGAACAGCTGCGGGTCCCGCTCGTCGAGCGCGCCGATGTCCACCTCGCCGGCGCGCGCCGACCGCAGGAGGATCCGCCCGCCCTCGATCCGGCCCGGCGGCTGGATGAGCCGCAGCAGCGAGTAGGCCGTGACGCTCTTGCCGGAGCCGCTCTCTCCCACCAGCGCGAGCGTCCGCCCGCGGCCGAGGGTGAACGAGACCCCGTCCACCGCCGTCACGGCGCCGTCATGCGTCGCAAAGGTCACCCGGAGGTCGGCAACCTCGAGCAACGGCGGGGCCGCGGTGTCATCCATGATCCCCGAGCAAAGGGAACCGCGCGGCCGCCGCAAGCCCCCGCAATAACTGCCTGTAGAATAGCAACGCGTGCAGAGCCGGCCGGCGCCCCGCGGCCTAGACTGGCCGGGTTCCCGGTCCGCCCGTTTTCCGTCATGGCCTTCGTCGGCATCAACCTCGGCGCCCTCACCGTCAAGGCGGTGGCCCTGCAGGACGGCGCCACGACCGCGGTCGTGCGGCCGCATCAGGGGCGCCCGCTCGAGGTGCTGGACCAGCTGCTCGCGATCCCGGCCTGGGGCGCCGCCGAGGCCTACAGCGTGTCGGGCCTGCTCGGCGACGTCACCGAGGTCGCCGCCATCCAGCGCGCGCTGCGCGAGACCGGCGAGGCCTTTGACGCGGTCGTCTCGCTCGGCGGCGAGTCGTTCCTGGTCTACCTGCTCAACGGCGACCGGATCGCCCACGTCCTCTCCCACAACAAGTGCGCCGCCGGCAGCGGCGAATTCCTCGTCCAGCAGGTCGGCCGCATGGGCCTCGGCCTGCCCGAGGCGATCGCCCGCGCCGCGCACGGGCGCGTGGTGCCGCTCGCGGCGCGGTGCTCGGTCCACTGCAAATCCGACATCACCCACAAGCTCAACCGCCACGAGGCCACGCCCGAGGATATCCTCCGCACGCTCCACGACAGCATGGCCAACAAGGTCGTTGCGCTCCTCGAGAAGGGCCAGCGCGACCTGCGGCGCGTGCTCCTGATCGGCGGCGTCGCGCAGAACGGGGCCCTGGTCGCGAGCCTGCGGGACAAGCGGCGCGAGACCGAATTCGTGGTCCGGCCGGAGAGCGTCTGGTTCGAGGCCTGGGGTGGCGCCCTGTTCGCCCGCGACCATCCGGTCCACCGCCGGCCGCACCCGATCCCGCCGCCCCCGTTGGAACGGCTCCCGCCCCTCGCCCGCTATGCCGGCCGGGTGCGGGTCATTGCCGCCCCGCCGCTGCTCACCCCGCCGGGCGGACCGCTGGTGCTCGGCGTCGACGCCGGCTCGACCACGACCAAGACGGTCCTGCTCGACCCGGCCACGCGCGGGCTGGTCGCCGCGCACTACGCCCGCACCAACGGCGACCCGGTCGGCGCTCTGCGCGGCTGCCTGCGCGCGATGCTCGCCGCAGTCGGCAACCAGCCGGTCGGCCTGATTGCGTCGACCGGCTCGGCCCGCGAGCTGACCGGCGCCTACCTCGGCACGCGGCACGTCCACAACGAGGTCTCGGCCCACGCCGCGGGCGCGGCGCATTACGACCCGGAGGTGGACACGATCTTCGAGATCGGCGGCCAGGACTCGAAGTACGTCCTGCTGCGCAACGGCGTGCCGATCGACTACACGATGAACAACGCGTGCTCAGCCGGCACCGGCTCGTTCCTCGAGGAGAGCGCGCACGGCGACCTCGGGCTTGAGGTCGGCCGCATCGCCCCGTACGCCCTCGCCGCGCCGGCGCCGGTGCAGTTCAAGACCACCTGCGCGGCGTTCATCAACTCCGACATTCGGATCGCCCAGCAGCAGGGCCACAGCCGCGAGGACATCGTCGCGGGTCTCGTGTACTCGATCGCCGGCAACTACCTCAACCGCGTCAAGGGGCCGCGCGCCGTCGGCCGCAAGGTCTTCCTGCAGGGCGGCGTGGCGCTCAACGCCGCGGTCGGCCACGCCTTCGCCCACTACACCGGCCAGCCGGTGGTCATCCCGCCCCACCCGGAACTGCTCGGCGCCCTCGGGGTGGCGCTGCTCGCGCTGGCCCGCGCCGCGCCGGGCGCAGCCGACGCCGTCCGGCCGCTCGCCGGCCTCGCCGACCCGGAGCTGAGGACCGTAGGCCGGTTTGCCTGCGGGGCCTGCACGATGCACTGCGGCATCGACCGCTTCGAGGTGGCCGGCCGGCGCTTCCCGTTCGGCGGGCGCTGCAGCCTGTACGAGCACGTGTGGAAGCGCAGCGAGCGCGGCGCGGTGGTGCCCGACCTCGTGGCCGGGCGCGCCGCGATCCTCTTCCGCCCGCCGGCGCCCGCCGCCGCGCCGCCGCTGCCGGAACCCGCGCCCTGGGACCTCGGCCCGCGCCTGGCCGCGGCGCGCTCGTACCTCGAGGACCGGCTGGGCCGCGACGCCACGCCGCCCCGGCGCCTCGGGCTGCCGCGGGCGCTCACGACCCACTCGCACTATCCGCTCTACGCGACGTTCTTCGCCGCGCTCGGCACCGAGGTGGTGCTCTCGGGGCTGGCGGTGGACGGCGACCTGAAGGCGAACTCCGGCTTCTGCTTCCCCGCGCAGCTGGCCCACGGCGCCGTGCTCGACCTCGCGCGCCAGGGGCTCGAGGTGGTGTTCCTCCCGCACGTCACGCGCATGCCGCGGGAGGGTGCGTGCCGCGACTCCCTGCTCTGCCCGATCACGCAGGCCAGCCCCTACTTCCTCGCCAAGGCGTTTCCGGAGCTGCGCGTGCTGTCGCCGGTCCTGGACTTCTCGGCCGGCTACGCGCCCGCGCGCGAGCTGGTGGACCTGGCGGTCCAGGAGTTCGGGGTCCTGCGGCGGCTGGCGGAACATGCCTGGTCCGAGGCCGTGAAGGCGCAGGAGGCCGCCGACGGCGCCCTGCGCGAGCTGGGACGGAAGGCGCTGGCCGACGCGATCCAGCGCGGCGAGCCCGCGATCCTCCTCGCCGGGCACAGCTACAACGCCTTCGCCCCCGAGGCCTCGCAATCCGTCGGCCGCAAGCTGGCGAGCATGGGCGTGCCCACGATCCCCGCCGACTGCCTGCTGCCGGTCGGCGCCGGGCCGACGTCGTGGCATTTCGCGAACCAGATCATGAACGTGGTGGCGCTGGTGAAGCAGCACCCGAACCTGTTCCTGCTCTGCGTGAGCAATTTCAGCTGCACGATCGACGCCTTCACCCACGCGCAGCTCGCGTCGGAGCTCGGCGCCAAGCCCTACCTGCTGCTCGAGATCGACGCGGCCACCGCCGACGCCGGCGTGCACACGCGCCTCGAGGCCTTCCTCGACATCGTCCACCACTACCACGGCGTCGCCACGGCGTCGGCCCGAGCCTTCCAGCCGACGCGCCTCGCGGGCCGCGGCCAGGTGATCCGGTCGGACGGGACGTCGGTCCCGCTGACCGACCTGCGCGTGAAACTCTACGTGCCGAACTTCTCGACCTACCACTCCGAGGCCCTCTCGCTGGCGATGCGCTGGCTGGGCCTGCACCCGGGCCCGGTGCGGCCGCTCACGCGCGAGCAGTTGGAGCTCGGTCTCCGCCACACCTCGGGCCGCGAGTGCCTGCCGCTGCCGCTGTGCGTGGGCCAGATCCTCCAGACCCACGCCCAGCGTCCCGCCGGCGAGATCTCCGGCTTCTTCTCCGTCCGGGGCGGCGCGCCCTGCGTGAGTGACGCGTACGAGGGCTACTTCGAGCGGTTCATCGCCGAGCACCGGCTCGAGGACGTGTTCGTCCTGAATCCCACCGCCGCCAACGACTACCTCGGCCTGCCGCCCGAGACCCTCGCCCGGCACGTGGGCCCGGCCATCGTCCTGGCCGACATCCTCGTCGAGCTCGACCACGTGCTGCGGGTCGTCGGCGGACCCGGCGCGCTGGCGCGATTCGAGGTCGAGTGGCGGCGGTTCGTCGAGGGGGCGGACTCGCTGGACTCGTTCGACGCGATGCTGCCGACCTTCGTGAACCACCTCGCGGCGCTGCCGCGCACGCGCGACCCGCGCGCGTGTCCGCGCGTGGTGGTGACGGGCGATTTCTTCACACGCTTCAGCCCGTTCTTCATGGAGGGCGTGCGCGACGCCTACACGGCGCGGGGCGTGATCTTCAAGCCGGTCGACCTCGCCGACCTCGTGCTCTACGGCGCCTACGACAACATCGCCGGCACGGCCAACAGCTGGGGCCTCAAGCCCGGGAACCTCGCGCTGGCGAAGGCTTGCACGCGGATCTTCCAGCCCGACGGCAAGGAGTACCTGCAGCAGTGGCTCGCCTACCAGGCGCACCGGCGCGTCGAGCAGCACTACCGCGAGGTTTTTGCTCCGACCGGCCTGCTCGTGGCCGACCCGAACGACGTCGCCGCGCTGTTCGAGCGCGCGGCCGAGCACGTGTCGCCAACCATCTTCGGCGAGGCCATCCCGGCCGTCGGCAAGGGCATCCTGGCCGCGGACGAAGGCTACGACGGCACCCTGGTCGTCGGGCCGTTCAACTGCCTGCCCTACCGGATCACCGAGGCAATCCTCCGTCCGCTCAGCCAGCGGCACGGCGTGCCGATGCTGACCTACGAGAGCGACGGCTACGCGGTCTCGCCCGCCTTCCTCCGCCAGGTCGACGTGCACATCCAGCAGGTCCTTGAGCACGCCGCCGCCCGCGCTCAGGCGCTGGAGCAAGTGTAACGCACAGCGGGCATGCCGCCAAATCTGGCTTACCTGCCGGTCATCCTGAGCGCAGCAAAGCATTCGGTAAACTATCGCCGAGGAGATCGGCCACGTCCTATCGGCGTCTTCACTCTCTTCAGAGCTACAAACCGGGACTAACGACCCGCCTGTAAATCCTGCCGCGCGTCGCGCCCGCCATGGTCACCACCGGCACCGCTCGCCACTGGGAGCACGGCGGCGCCGAGGTCACCGGGCCCATGCCGGCCGCGCCCTCGTCCTTCCACCCAGCCCTCGGCCAAATTCCGCCCCACGACGCGACCCGCCTCCCGATCCGTCATCTCATCCCCACGCAATGCGCTCTTGGTGTCAGCCTCCTCTCCGACCCGGCCCGCCCTCGTGTCACGCAATACGTGACGCGATCTCCGGGACGGCGCCTTTCTGGTTACGGTGGTGGCGTCGAGCGGAGCGGCTGCAGCACGAGAGAACTCTCGGGCCTCATGAGAGTGTGGGCAGGGTGCTCACTCTGGCCTGGCGCCCGTCGATCTGACTGCTGGTCCCTCAACCAATCCTCACGCAGCGCTCTTGGCGCCGACTCACTCTCGGACTCAGCCTGCCTTCGTGTCACTCAATACGTGACACCGCCGTTGAGGCGACGGCCGGGGTGGTGGCGGTCGGGTGGGCTGAAAGGTGATGCCGGGAGTGAAGGAGAAATTTCGCCGGAATGCGCCAGGTGCTTCCGCCTGCGGGACGGTTGGCGGACGGGCGGGTGGTCCCCGGGAGAACCGGCAGTGAGACCGTTCGCCGAGGTCAGTGCGGGGCGGGTGCCCTCACCCGCCAGTACGTGAGCGGGGTGAGGGCACCCCGCCCACATTGGCTGCCAGCTCTAGGTCGATAGGTGGTGGTACCAAAATTCCTCGACCCAAAAAAGAGTCACCACGCGTAGGCCTCGGGCGCGGCGCCACCGGGGCCGGGGAAAATCTCGTCGAGCCGCCGCAGCGTCTCGGGCGCCAGCTTCACCTCGAGCGCGCGCGTGGTCTGCAGCAACTGCTCCATGGTGCGCGGCCCGATGATCGGGGCGGTGACGGCCGGCTGGGCGAGCAGCCAGGCCAGCGCGACCTCGGCGGGGGCGTGGCCAAGCTGGCGGCACAACTCCTCGTAGCGTTCGAGCTGTGGCCGCTTGGCCTCGACCTGCTTTGCGAAGTCGGCGTGGTCGCGACGCCCGGCGGCGACCTTGGCCAGCGCACCGCCGAGCAGGCCGGCGCCGAGCGGGCTCCACGGGATCAAGCCGAGCCCGAAGTGCCGGCACGCCGGGATCACCTCGAGCTCGAGGGTGCGGTTGGCGAGATGGTAGATGCTCTGCTCGCTGACGAGCCGCGGCGCGCCCCGGAAATCGGCGGTGGTGCATGCGGTGGCGAGATCCCAGCCGGCGAAGTTGCTCGAGCCAACATAGTAGATCTTGCCCTGGCGGCGGAGCGTCTCCATCGCGCCGAGCCACTCGTCCACCGGGCACGCGCGGTCGATGTGATGCATCTGGTAGAGATCTATGCGGTCGGTCTGCAGCCGGCGCAGGCTCGCCTCGCATTCCTGGATGATCTTCCGGTGACTGAGCCCGCGGTCGAGGTTGGGATCAGGCCGCTCGGGCCGGTCCATCGAGCCGAAGACCTTGGTGGCGAGCACGACATAGTCGCGCCGGCCCCCGCCCTGCGCGATCCAGCGGCCGATGATGTGCTCCGTGACCGCCTCGCCCCGCTTCCTGCCGTAGGTGGCGGACGTGTCGAAGAAATTGATGCCGAGCTCGACGGCGCGGTCCATGATGGCGAACGCGTCCGCTTCGCTGGTGAAGGGCCCGAAGTTCATCGTGCCGAGGCAGAGCCGTGAAACGGAGAGGCCGGAGCGGCCAAGGTGGGTGTAGAGCATGGTGGACGGAGGACGGTGGGCAGTCGGAGGGTGGACGGTGGGCAGTGAGCGGAAATTAGGTGAGGGGCGGCAGGCTGTCGAGCGGCGGTGCGGTCGTTAACCCTGCGATTGCGGTGCTCCGGGTACGCAGCGCGTCAGAGTTGGCACCCTTAGAACGGCCAGAATCGGGGGATCAACCAGACGCAGAGTACCCAGAAAGTCAGGTTAAGCGGCAGGCCGACCCGCAGGTAGTCGGCGAAGCGATAGCCTCCGGGGTGCTGCACCATGGCATTGGTCTGGTAGCCGACCGGCGTGCAGAAGCTGGTGGACGCCGCGAAGCAGACCGCCATGAGCAGCGGACGGGAGCTGATCCCCAGCGAGTCGGCCAGCGCCAGCGCGATGGGTGCAAGCAGCACGGCGGTGGCGCCGTTGCTCATGAACTCGGTAAGGATTGCCGTGACCAGATAGAGGATCGCCAGCGCGCCAAGCGGTCCGAAGGGCCGCGACAGCGTCAGGGCCCCCTCGGCCAGCAGAGTGGCCGCACCCGACTTCTCCAGCACGAGTCCGAGCGGCAGCACGCCGGCGAGCAGAAAGATCACCTTCCAGTCAATCGCCTCGCAGGCCTCTTCCAGCGAAAGGCAGCGGGTCGCCACCAATGCGATGCACCCGGACAGGGCCGCCGGCAGGATCGGCACCACCCCCATGGCGGCCAGCGCCACCACGCTGACAAAGATGGCCAGGGCGAGCGGCACCTTGGTTCTCCGCAGGGCGGGTTCCGCCACCCGGTCCAGCACCAGGAACTCCGGATCGCCGCGCAGCCGGTCAATTTCCTCGTTGGGGCCGAGCAGCAGCATGGCATCGCCCGGCCCCAGCCGCGCGGTCGCGAGCCGCTCCACCCGCACGGGCTCCCGGCTGCGCAACCCCACCACCAGGCAGCGGTACTGCCGGCGGAAATCCACCTCCTCGAGCGTACGCCCCACCAGGCGCGAACTTGGCGCCAACACCACTTCCGCCAGACGCACGGGCTGGCCCCGCAGGGTCTCGTCGCCAAACCGGAACTCCGGCTCGCTCTCCAGCCGCCACGTCTTGCGGAGCGGAATCAGCTCCGCGGCCGGTGACTCGACCAACAGGATGTCCGCCGCCTGGAGGACCATCCCGGGGTTCGGCCAAAGCGCCTTGCCCGTCCGCAGGACGATCAGCAGCCGCGCCCCCTGGGCCCGGCCGAAACCGCTCTCGCTGACCGTACGCCCTACCAAGGGAGATGCGGCTGGCAGACGGAGCTCGGTCACGTACTCGGCCACCTGATAGCTCTGCACGCCGCCGCGCCCGGGCCGGTCCGGGATCAGCCAGCGGCTGACGATCGCGAGGTAGGCCACGCCGGTCGCCGCCAGGATTGCGCCCAAGGGCAGGAATTCGAACAGCCCGAAGCTCCCGTGGCCGGCGCGGGCCGAGATCGAGCTGACCAGCAGGTTCGTCGACGTGCCGACCAGCGTGCAGACTCCGCCAAACTGCGCGGCATACGAGAGCGGAATCAGGAAGCGCGACGGCGGCGTCCCCTGCCGCGCGCAGAGGTTGAGGACGATCGGGAGCAACACCGCGACGGCCGCCGTGTTGTTCACGAAGGCGGAGATCACGGCGATCGTCAGCATCAGGACGACCAGCAGCAAATATCGGCCGCCCACGACCTGCGCGAGACCCGGCCCGAGCCACGCGATGGCGCCGGTATACTGCAGGCCCGCGCTCAGGACAAACATCGCGGCCACCGTGATGGTGGCCGGACTGCTGAAGCCGGATACGCCCTCGTTCAGCGTGATCCAGTGCGATTCCCGCATCCACGGGATCAGCGGAATCACCAAGGCCAGGAGCAGGCAGGCGGTCAGCGCCATCATCGCCACGAGCGCGGCGGGAAATCGCTCGGTGACGAACAGCCACCCGGCACCGACGACGACCGCAATGGCGAGCGCGATTTCCATGGGCCGCAGGATGGAACGCCGGTCACACCGCTGTCCAGTGAGACTCGAGCGGGCCGGTCCGGTCGCGGACGAACTCGGTTGCCACCAGGAAACCGGAAGGCCAAGACAAGCATCATGATCAACCGTCCCGCCCCGAGTCCCAAAAAGGCATCCGCCACAGGTGCGAATGCGGTGATGGGCCGCGTCAAAGTCTCCTATCCCCGCGTGCGCCGTATCCTGGTTCCGCTGGATTTTTCCGGCAAGTCCCGGCAAGCGCTGCGCTACGCCACTCCCATCGCCGAGAAATTCTCCTCCAAGGTCATTCTGCTCCACGTTCTCCAGCCGGCGCACGACGTCGCCTCCGGCCCCGTCAACCATGCGGTGCCGCGCGATCGCACCAAGGAGGCCCTGCGGCGGCTCGAAAACATGGCGGCGACCTACCTGCCGAAAACGCTGCGCGGCCCCCGGCTGGTGCGCGTCGGGAGTCCCTACGGCGAAATTCTGGCAGTCGCCCAGAAGCTCGACGTGGACCTGATCGCGCTGACGACCCGAGGGCGCACTGGATTGAAGCGCTTCTTTGTGGGTAGCACGGCCGAACAGGTGATGCGCCATGCGCCCTGCCCGGTGCTCTCCGTGCGGAAGCAGTAAGGGTGCTGCTCCAAACTCCGCCGCCATCAAACGGTGAGCGCCGCCACGGGATCGGCCTCCACCCCTTGATTGCCGATCAAGCGTCAGCCTTTCCCGCCGTCAGCCGACCCGCCGCAGGTGGCCCGCGATGAACCGTCGGCCGGGGTGATTCTGCGCTTCCATCTGCTGGATCACCTTGTCGAGGTCGTAGGAGACGGTGCGCCGGGCGAACTCATGCGCCGTGGGGGTGGCATTCATGATCACGTAGTGCGCCAGGCGGTCGGGGGTCCGCGACAGGCTGACGGCCCCGAGACCGATTACGGTGTGGCGCCCGATCATTCGCCGCATCGGAAGATGCGTGTGCCCCGCGCAGATCACATCGGCCTCGCAGCCGTGCAGGAGCTCGGCAAGCGCTTCGTCCCCGGCCTGCGGCTGAAAACCGTCGCCGTCGTCCCGGCCGGGCGAGGCGTGAACCCCGAGAAACCGCGTGCCATCCGGCAGCGTGGCCGTGATTTCGAGCGGCAGCTCCTTGAGCCAGTTGGTCCAGGCCGTCGCCGCCAGCACCCCTTGGGTCCAGGTGAACGTGCGCTCGACCTCGACCAAACGCGCCAGGAGGGCGGGGTTCGCCGCGACCTCGGCGGGCGTGGGCGGCGGCCGATCGCCGCTGCTGACATAGCGGTCGGTGTTGCCCCGGATGAACCGCGCATGGGGCAAGGCCGTCAGACGCGCCAGCACGCCCGCCGGATCGGGCCCCAGCGCGACCAAGTCACCCAGGATCCAATACCCGTCGACCCCGCCGGCCTGCGCGACATCTGCCAGCACAGCGTCAAGCGCCACGGTGTTACCATGAATGTCGCTCAGCAGGGCAATCTTCATCGGAGGAGCGCCCAAACAGGACGCCTACCCTTCCCATTCGCAAGAAAGTCTTGGCCGCACGGGAACGATAAACAACGTCCACCGGAAAACTTGGCGGCGCCGGCAATGGTGTTTCCGAAGATCGAACTGGAGCGAATTCGATTCAGGGAAAAGTGCGGGTGACACAGAAATCACCGAGGATGCGCACTGAGGACACCGGCCATCGGTCTTCCGACCAGTTCGGAGCACACTTCCACCGGGCTGGCTCCGTGCCCCTCCCGCGGCCCGGTGCGCTCGGCGGCTTCGCCAAGCATCGAAACGGCCCTGGGGCCTTACGACGATGCGGCGGCGTCCTGCTTGGGCGCGACGTTGTCGTGGCGGTAATGAATCACGCGGACCTTTTCAAGAGTCACCAAGCCCCCGCCCATCATGCCGTCCAAGATCGGGAGAAAGGCGTTAATCTTGGCCTCCTCGTCGACGATTTCGATGATGATCGGGAGATCGCCCGAAAGGCGGAGAATCTTCGCCGTGTGCAGCCGGCTGGCGGCGCCAAAACCCATCGGGCTGCGGAGGACGGTCGCGCCCGCCAGTCCCTGTTCGCGAGCCTTGAGGACCAGCGTCTCGTAGAGGGGTCGGCCATCGGCGCGGTCCGATTCGCCGATGAAGATGCGCAAGAGCATCGAGTCGGTGGGCAGGTGCATAGTCAGGAACTCCTCATGGTGTTAAGCCAAGCGGCGCAGAGGTGTCCGAGCCACACGGCGAGAAAGCAGATCACGAAAGTGCCAAATGCATTGCCGGCCGAGCGGGCCCATTCCCCGTCGCGGGCCAGGGCGAGCGTCTGCAGGCTAAAGGACGAGTAAGTGGTGAACCCGCCCAGGATCCCGGTCATTAGGAACTGGCGGACCGTGCCACCCACGAGGAACCGGCCTTCGGGTTCGGTCAGCGTGGCGATGAAGCCGATGATGAATGAACCCGAGACATTGACCACGAAGGTGCCCCACGGAAAGGTTTCGCCGAAGCGATGTGCGACCAGGCCGGAGAGCGCGAATCGCCCAAGGCCGCCGAGGCCACTGCCGAGAAAGATCCAGAAGTATAGGGACATGATGATGACTAAAGCGTTGATTCGCAGTAGGAGTCATCAGCACCAACAGGCGTCGGGCGGTTTCCCGCAAGCGGGTCGGCAGAATCCATTGCCGATGCCAGAAGCGTGGCCATACCCCTCCCCTCGACAAGGCTAAATTCCCGGGAAACTCCGGGCCCAGCGCCGTGCGGCGGCCAGCAACGCCTTCATGGCTCGCTCGGATATGCCTGCCCAGGGCCCTTCGGCATAAGCCGCCGGCCATGAGCAAGCCGTGCGCGGACGGCGGATTGCATGGCCGCGCGGTGCGATTTGCTCCACGAGCGAGTGGAACCAGTGCGCCCCTGCCAAGACCTATTGCCGACAGTTCCGCGCCTAGAGGTTTTCCTTCGCCATCCGCTTCACCAACTCGCCAACGAGGGGGTTGGGGAACCGGCGGCTGGGGGTGATGGCGAAGAAGGATTCACGGATCGGCTCGATGGCGTGGGTCTCGACCAGCACGCCGCTCTCGATTTCGTCGCGCACCACCACCGGCGGCACCAGCGCCAGGCCTTCGCCCTCGCGGGCGAGGAGGCGCAGCATCGCCATGTCGTCGACTTCCGCCATCACGCGCGGGCGCACGCCGGCGGCGGCGGTCAGGCGGTCGAAGGCGGCGCGGGTGTTGCTCTCGAAGCTGGGCAGGATCACAGGGACGCCGGCAAAGTCCTCCGGGAACCGCAGGCGCTTCCGCTTCCAGGCAGGCACGCCGACCAGGCCCACGGCCTGCTCGGCGAGGAGGTGGCTGTGCCACGGGGTCTCGGCGTCGCGCCGCGCCGGGGAATTCGACAGCACTACGTCGGTCTCGTGGGCTTTCAGCGCCACCAGCAGGTCCCGGTGCGGGCCGGACCGGATCACGACCTCCACCCCGGCGCGGTGCAGGACGGGCCGGAGAAACTCGAGCTGGAAGTTGCGGGACAGCGTCGCCACCGCGCCGACGCGCAGCACCTGCCGCGCCGAGCCGGGAGCGCGATTGCGCATGACATCCATCAGCTCCTCACCCGTCCGCCCGATGCTGTCGGCATAATCCAGCGCGATCCGCCCGGCCTCGGTCAGGCGCAGCCCGCCGGCGCCGCGCTCGAAGAGTTTCTGGCCCAGGCTGTCCTCGAGCTGCCGCAGCTGGATGCTCAGCGCGGGCACGGAGAGGTTCAGCTTCTCGGCGGCGCGCGTCAGGCTGAGCTCGCGTCCGATCTGCCGAAAATAGCGCAGGTGATGGTAGTTCAGGAAGGCGGGCACGGCGGGATTCCCGGTTAAATTAAATCTAACAGTTTCTTCCAAACGCTGTAATCGCCTAAAACGCAAGCCCCCGCTAGGATCGGCGCCGATGAGCCCGTTCCT
>JAFEGX010000064.1 GCA_018239675.1 Verrucomicrobiota bacterium | reverse complement strand
GTTCCGCAGGAGCGGTCCGCCACGTAAGCGTAACACCTTTCCGTTACAAAACGGAAAAACCGCGGTGAACCCACCGCGGTTTTTTTGTTTTCCGGAGCGGGATCAGCCGCGGTCCGGAGAACCCTCAACCTTCAACGCTCACGTAGCCGCCAACGCGGCCGCATGCGCAGACTCAACCTGGCGCCAATTGACCACGTTCCAGAAGGCGGTGACGTAATCCGCGCGGCGGTTCTGATAATGCAAGTAGTACGCATGCTCCCAAACATCGAGCCCGAGCAGCGGCGTGGCTCCTTCGGTCAGCGGTGAGTCCTGGTTGGGGGTTGAAGTGACCGCCAACTCCCCACCCTTCAGGCTAAGCCACGCCCAGCCGCTGCCAAACCGCTTCATGGCGGCGTCGGTGAATTTCTTGGTGAACTCGTCGTACGAGCCAAAAGACTTGACGATGGCATCGCTGAGCGGGCCGGTGGGCTTGCCGCCGGCGTTGGGGCCGATCACCTGCCAGAAGAGCGAGTGATTGGCGTGACCGCCGACATTGTTCCGGAGGACGGTGCGGATCTTCTCTGGCATCTTGCCGAGGTCCCGCAGGATGTCCTCAGCGGAAAGCTTCTGGAGATCGGCATGATCCGCGAGCGCCTTGTTGGCGTTCGTGATATAGGCCTGGTGGTGCTTCGTGTAGTGAATCTCCATCGTGCGGGCATCGATGTGCGGCTCGAGGGCATCGAAGGCGTACGCCAGCTTCGGCAGGACAAACGGCTGTGCGGTCCCGGCTGGCGCTGAGACGGCCGGCGCAGCAGCGGCGACGGCTTGAGTGGAAATCATGCCCATTCCCAGAAAAGCGGCGCCGGCACCCAACGTCTTGAGGGCCTCCCGCCGCGAAACCCCATTCCCATTGCGGTTCGAGTGGTTCATGGCCCGCACGCTAGGCGAACCTCGCCCCAAAGCAACTAGACGGCCAAGATGAGCGGCGCGCGGAAAACCGGCCCACTCTACATGGTCGCGAGCAACCGGCGCAGGGTGGCATCGACCAGCTTGGGGTCGGCCTTGCCCTTGGCGGCCTTCATGACCGGACCCTTGAATGCATTGATCGCGCTGTCCTTGCCCGCATTAAACTCCGCCAGGGCCTTGGGATTGCCTGCGATCGCGTCGCGGCACCACTGCTCCAATTCGCCCGCGTCGGTTGGCGCCGAATTCAGGCCGCGGCGCGTCGCAATCGCATCCGGCGCCTCTCCCGACGCGAACATCTCGACGAACACCTCCTTCGCCGTGTTGGTCCGCAGCGTGCCCGACTCAACGAGCTTTACGAGGGCCGCCAGCTGGGCGGGCTTTACCTTGGTCTCGGCCAACTGCAGCTTGGCGCTGCCGAGTTCGCGCAGCAGGTCGTTCACGATCCAGTTGCCGACGGCCTGGGCCTGGCTGGTGTCGGCCGAAGCGACGGCAGCCTCGAAATAGTCGGCCAGCGCGCGGTCCCACACGAGGACGGACGTCAGGGTGTACGGCAGTTGGTACTGCTCCAGGAACCGGCGCTGCTTGTCGAAGGGCAGTTCGGGGCACTCCGCCCGGAGCCGCTGCTTCCACCCTTCGTCGACTTGCACGGGCATCAGGTCGGGATCCGGGAAATACCGGTAGTCGTGCGCCATTTCCTTCGAGCGCAGCGACTGGGACGTGCCGGTCAAACCGTCGTAATCGCGGGTTTCCTGGACGATCGTGCCGCCGCGCTCGAGCACGCCGAGCTGCCGCTTGATCTCGTGCGCGATGCCGTCGCGGACGTAGGAGATCGAGTTGAGATTCTTAAGCTCGACCTTGGTGCCAAGGGTGGCCGCGCCGACCGGGCGGATCGAGATGTTCGCGTCACAGCGCAGCTGGCCCTTCTCCATGTCGCAGTCGGAGATCCCGCCGTAGATCATGGTGGCGCGCAGCGAGGTCAGGTAGGCGAACGCCTCCTCCGCGGTGTGCAGCGCCGGCTCCGAGACGATCTCCATCAGGGGCGTGCCGGCGCGGTTGTAGTCGACGAGCGAATCGGTCGCGAAGTGGTTGAGCTTGCCGACGTCCTCCTCGAGGTGGATGCGCGTGAGCGGAATCCGCTTGTGCTCGCCCATGACATTGCGGGCCGGGCCGGGCAGCTCGATCTCGACGTGGCCGCCGAGGCAGATGGGCTGGTCGTACTGCGAGATCTGGTAGTTCTTGGGCGAGTCGGGATAGAAGTAGTTTTTTCGGTCCCACTTGCAGACCGGCGCGATTTCGCAGCCGAGGAGGAGGCCTGCCTTGATGATCGCATCGAGCGCCGCCTTGTTCATGACCGGCAGCGAGCCGGGCAGCGCGAGGACCACGGGGTCCGTGAGGGTGTTCTCGGGCTGGCCATAACCCGCCGCGACCCGCGTGAAGATCTTCGAGCGGGTCTTGATCTGGACGTGTACCTCCAGGCCGATGACGGCTTCGTAGGGCATGGGCTGCTAGTAGCGAGTAGCGGGTAGCGGGTAGCGAGTAGAATACCCAGCCCAAACCGGAAGTTCGGGAACGGGCGAATGACTGCTCCTGGATCTGCTGATGCTGCGCATGAATTCGATCGAAATGCTCGCTACGCGCTACCCGCTACTCGCTACGGCGGCGAAGGCCGGCCGCCGCCGGCACCAGTCATGCGCGCGCTCGTAGACGTGGGCCAGGGCGAGGAGGTCGGCTTCCTGGAAGGGCTGGCCGATCAGCTGCAGGCCAATGGGCAGGCCGGCGCGGGTAAAGCCGCACGGCACGCTGATCGCGGGCAGGCCGGCAAGGTTCACGCCGATCGTGTAGATGTCGCAGAGATAGAGGGCGAGCGGGTCGGATTTCTCCCCGAGCTTGAACGCCGGCACCGGCGAGGTCGGGGTCAGCAGCGCGTCCACTTCCTCGTAGGCCTTGAGAAAGTCCCGCCGGATTAGCGTCCGCACCTTCTGCGCCCGCAGGTAGAAGGCGTCGTAGTAGCCGCTTGAGAGCACGTAGGTGCCGAGGATGATGCGGCGCTTCACCTCGGGTCCGAAACCCTCCGAGCGGGACTTGAAGTAGAGGTCCACCGCATCCTTCGCGTCCTTCGACCGGTGCCCGTAGCGCACGCCGTCGAAGCGCGCCAGGTTCGATGACGCCTCCGCGGTTGCGATGATGTAGTAGGTGTCGAGGCAGTAGGGGGTGTGCGGCAGCGACACCGGCTTCACCTCGCAACCCTGCGCGCGGTAGAACGCGACCGCCTGCTCCACCGCCGCGCCGATCTCCGGGTCGAGGCCCTCGCCGAAATATTCCCGCGGAAGGCCGATCCGCCACGGCCCCGGGCGGCGCTTCAGTTCGGCGCGGTAATCCGGGATCTGGGACCGGTACGAGGTCGAGTCATTCTCGTCGTGGCCGGCGATGGCGCCGAGCATGATGGCGGCATCCTCCACCGTGCGGGTCATCGGGCCGATCTGGTCGAGCGACGAGGCGAACGCGACCAAGCCATAACGCGAGACCAGGCCGTAGGTCGGCTTCAGTCCCACCACGCCACAAAGCGCGGCCGGCTGGCGGATCGAGCCGCCGGTGTCCGAACCGAGCGTCGCCACGGCCTCGCCCGCCGCCACGGCGGCCGCGCTGCCGCCCGACGATCCGCCCGGCACCCGCGCGAGATCCCAGGGATTCGCCGCGGGACCGAAGGCCGAGTTTTCCGTCGAGGAGCCCATGGCGAACTCGTCGCAGTTCAGACGTCCCCACAGCACCGCGCCGGCCTGCTTCAGGCGGGCGGTCACCGTCGCATCGTACGGCGAGACGAAATTGGCGAGCATGCGGCTGGAGGCCGTGAGCGGCTGGCCCGTGACAGCGATGACGTCCTTCAGGCCGACCGGAATGCCGTCGAGCGGACCCCTGCTCTGCCCGGCCGCGCGGCGCTCGTCCGATGCCACCGCCTGCGCCAGCGCGTCGCCGGCATCGAACGAATTGAAGGCGTGCACCCGCTGGTCGAGCGACTTCGTGCGGGCGATGAACGTCCGCGTCAGCTCCGCCGACGAGATCTCCCCCGTCGCCAGGCGCCCGCTCAGCTCGGTGATGGTCTGGAATACAAGTTCGGACACGGTTTTTCTTGGAAGTTGGGAGACGGAGGCTCGGAGAGGGAAAACACCGGCAACCTCATTTTACCATGGCGAAATCCTCGCCGCGCCTGGCTCCGAAGCGGCAACTGCGCCGAGCCCGGTGCGAGAATGCCGTCATGCGATCTGCGGTTTTCAATCTACCAGCTCCGAACGGCCAGCTTCCGGCGGCCGCCGCCTAATCCACCACCTTCGGCACGGCCACCATGTGGTCGCGCTGGGCGGGTGCGTTGCGGAGGGCGGCCTCGACCGGCAGGCCGGGGCGCGGGATGTCCTCGGCCCAGACATTCACGATCGGGAACGCGTGGGCCGTCGGCTCGATGCCGGTGACGTCAACCTTGCTGAGCTGCTCGATGTGATGGAGCACGTCACCCAGCTGCTGGGCGAACTGGGCCCGCTCCTCCGCCGTGAGCGTGAGTCGGGCCAGGTGGGCCACGTGGTCGAGGTTGAGGTCCGGGGCGGAGGACATGGCTATTTCCGGATCTGCCAGCCAGTGGTCTTGGTCACCTCGTCCTGCACGCGCTGGAAGACGGCGTTGACCTCGTCGTCGGTCAGCGTGCGCTCGGTCGAGCGGAAGACCAGCGAGAAGGCCAGGCTCTTCTTGCCGTCGGGCAGTCCCTTGCCCTGGTAGACATCAAACACTTCGATGCTCTCCAGCGCGAAAGCGTGGTTGAGCGCGGTGCGGGTGAGCTTGGCCACGGTGCGGCGCACATCCTCGGCCGGCACAGCCGCGTCGACCACGACCGCAAGATCGCGGAGCGCGGCCGGAAGGAGGCTGAAGTCGGCGTAGCGCCGGCGGGCGGTGTCGGCCGCAAGCTTCTCGGGCAGGACGGCGAAGATGCCGGCGTAGACCTTGCCCTCGACGCCCAGCGCCTTGACCATCGCCAGATTCAGCAGGCCGAAGCGGGCGGTCCAGCCCGCCGCCATCTCGCCGGCGGCGGCCGAATGGCCCTCCTGCCAGCCGAAGTACGGGCCGGCGGCCGGCACCAGCGGCTGCCGGGCAAGATCGATGCCCGCGGCCGCGGCCAGTGCGGTCACGTGTTTCTTCGCGGTGTAAAAATCGCCCGCATTGCGCGCCAGCCAGCGGCGCTCGCCGACCGGCTCGGCGATCACAAAGCCGACGGCGGCGCACTCGAAGTTCTGGCCGTTGTGCTCGATGAAGACCCGGCCGACCTCGCACAGGCGCGAGACGGGCACGCCGCGCGACTGGTTGAGCCGGAGGGTCTCGAGCAGGCCCACGATCAGTGTCGGCCGCAGGTGGGACTGGTCGTCGATGAACGGGTTCGACAGGCCGAGCTCGGCGGCGGCGGTCTGCGACACCCAGGTCGAGATCTCCCTGGCGGAGCGCAGCGTGTAGTTCACGCATTCGTGGAAATCGTGGCCGACCAGGTAGTCGGTGACGCGGCGGTTGAACAGTACCACCGGATCGTCGTCGCCGACGAGGCCGGGCGACAGGACGGTGGCCGACGGGATGCGGTCGGTGCCGTGGAGCCGGAGGACTTCCTCGACGAGGTCGATCGGGCGGTCGAGGTCGTCGCGCCAGCTCGGGATCGACACGGTCCAGGCCGGGCCGCGGCTCGGCGTGGGCTCCTCGCGGGTGATGCCGAGCTCGAGGGCCTCGAGCGAGGCGCGCATCTCGGGGGCCGGGATCTCGAAGCCCAGCTTCTCGCAGATGTAGCCGTGCGTGACGACGATCTCGCGCTGCCACGGCACGTCGCCGCCGAGGCGGTAGGCCGGGCCGACCACGTGGCCGCCGGCGGTCTCGATGATCAGGTCCACGGCGCGGTAGGCGGCCTCAAGGGCCGAATGCGGGTCGACGCCGCGCTCGTAGCGGTAGGAGGAGTCCGACGAGAGCCCGAGCCGGCGCGAAGTCCAGCGGATGGACTGCCGCCGGAAGATGGCGCACTCGAGGACGAGATCGGTCGTGTCGTCGCTGACGCCCGAATTCTCCCCGCCCATGATGCCGGCGATGACGACGGGCCGGGTGGCGTCGGCGATGACCAGCATGCGGCTGGTGAGGGCGCGCTCCTTGCCGTCGAGCGTGACGATCTTCTCGCCGTCGGCGGCGCGGCGGACGACGATCTCCTGTCCGCCGAGCTTGCGCGCGTCGAACGCGTGGAGCGGCTGGCCCGTCTCGAGCATCACGTAGTTGCCGACATCGACGACGTTGTTGATGGGCCGGAGGCCGACGGCCTGGAGCCGCTGCTGCATCCAGGCCGGGCTCGGCCCGATTTTCACGCCCTTGATCACATGGGCGGTGTAGAGCGGGCAGTCCTCGGGCGAGAGCACGGCGACGTTGCGCAGCAGTTCCGGGTGGCTGGCGCCGGGGAGTTCGCCGTGGAAACGCTCCTGCGGGTAGACGAGCGGCTGCCGGAACCACGCCGCGAGCTCGCGGGCGAGGCCGAGGTGCGAGAGGCAGTCGGGCCGGTTGGGCGTGATCTCGATGTCGAACACGACGTCGCCAGGCGGCAGCACCGCATTGATCGGCGTGCCGAGGGCCGGACGGCCATCGAGGATGAGCAGGCCCGCGGCGTCCTCGGAGACCCCGAGTTCCTTGGCGGAGCACATCATGCCGTCGGACAGCTGGCCGCGGATCTTGGACTGCTTGATGACGAAGTCTCCGGGGAGGACGGCGCCGGCGAGGGCGACGGGCACACGGTCGCCGACCTGGTAGTTCTGCGCGCCGCAGACGATGGTCTTCACGCCGCCGGCGGGGCCGACGTCGACCTGGCAGACGGAGAGCTTGTCGGCGTTCGGGTGCTTGTCGCGCACGAGCACCTCGCCGACAAACACCTGGCTCAGCTTCGGCGCGCCGGTGCGAATGACCTGTTCGACCTCGAAGCCGAGGAACGTGATGGCACGGCTGAGCTCATCGACGGAAGCGTCGAGCTGCACGTAGTCCTTGAGCCAGTTGAGGGAGATTTTCACGATGCCTTTGCTGGTAGCTAGTAGTTGGTAGCTGGTAAATAGTAGCGGATGGCTAGGCGCAATTAGTCGCCAGGGCGGCTGAATAGCTTTCGAGCATGCGGCCGACCTCGTCGATTTTCATCTGCAACTCGCGGGTGTCCGCGTACCGGAGGTCAGCAGCCAGAATCAGGTAATACTGGCATTCCTCGATTGATCCTTGGGCGATATTGTAGAAACGAAGCTTGTCCGCCTTGCCTCGCTTCTTGAAGCCCTCGGCGAAATTCGCGGCGATTGACACGGCCGCGCGGCGAAACTGCGAGGACAGCCCGTAGATTTCAGACCGCGGGAACGACTCGGTCACCCGATAGACATCGAGCACGAACGCGTGGGCTTTCTGCCACACGAGCACGTCGCGAAAAGTCTTCGAGTACGAGACCATCCTGGTGAATATCGAGCTGTGCCTACTAGCTACCATCTACTGAATGCTGTCTACTCCGCATCCGCTCACGCGAACTGCTTCAAAAACCTCAGGTCGTTCTGGTAGAAGTAACGAATGTCATCGATGCCGTAGAGGAGCATGGCGAGCCGCTCGAGGCCCATGCCGAAGGCGTAGCCGGACCAGATCTCCGGGTCGTAGCCGACCGTCGAGAACACCACCGGGTCCACCATGCCGCAGCCGCCGATCTCGATCCACTCCTTCCTCACCTTCGGGAGGTGCCGCGCGCTCAGGTCCACCTCGAAGCTCGGCTCGGTGTAGCCGAAATAGTGCGGTCGGAAGCGGGTCTTGGTCTCCTTGCCTAGCAGCGAGGCAAAGATGTAGTCGAGCAGGGCCTTCAGGTCGCGGACCGTGACGTTCCGGTCCACATACAGGCACTCGAGCTGGTGGAAGTTCGCCGAGTGGGTGGCGTCGGTCGTGTCGCGCCGGTACGTGCGACCCGGCGACACGATGCGGATCGGCGGCGGCCCCTTCAGCATCGTGCGAATCTGCACGGAGGAGGTGTGGGTGCGGAGGAGGTACCGTTCCTCCTCGTTTTTCTTCGAGACATTGCCGAAGCGGGCGGTCTCGGGAAAATAAAACGTGTCCTGCGTGTCCCGCGCCGGGTGGTCGGCGGGCGTGTTCAGGGCGTCGAAACAGTAGTACTCGGTCTCGACCTCGGGGCCATCGGCCACGGTGAAGCCGACCTTCCGCAAGATGCGGCACATCTCCTCGCGGACCAGCGTGAGCGGGTGGGACGTGCCCGGGCCGAAGTCGGGGGATGGGAGCGTCGGGTCGACGGCGGGCCCGAGCTGGGACTGGAGTTCGCCCTCCTCGATCGACCGGAGGGCGGCGTCAAGGAGCTCCTGGACGCGGCCCTTGGTTTCGTTGATGAGCTTGCCGAGGGCGGGACGCTGCTCCTTGGGCACTGAGCCCATCTGCTTCATGAGGGCGGTGAGCTCGCCGTTGGGGCCGACGAGGCGGGCCTTGGCGGCCTCGAACTCGGGACGCGTCTTGAGGGCAGCGAGGTCGGCCTGGGCCTTGGCAACGAGCGCGGTCAGGGTGTCTTGCATGACGGAGGACAAATTTGAACCACAGCAGGGAGGGCGAGGCGAAGAAAAATATGCGGCTGGGGAGTTGAAGGTGGAACGTTGAAGGTTGAAAGCCGGATGGCGCCAGTGG